>DJTQ01000068.1 GCA_002439285.1 Paenibacillaceae bacterium UBA6304 | reverse complement strand
ACTGTAAAACCTACAGTTATTTACCGACAAAAAGGCAGTATTAGATAATTAACTGTAAAACCTCCAGTTATTCAGCTCGATATCCCGTTATAACGGGGAAAGTGGCTTAATTAACTGGAGGTTTTACATCTATTTATGAAATTTGAGAAAATACGCAAAAATAGCTGGAGAAAATCCAGTTATTTGAAGGAGTTGAGCTTTACAGATCTCTGATCGCTTTCCTCAAACGATTCGATGATCGGAGGCACGAGTTTTCTTTATTCGGTGTCTTCAGGCTTTTCTGAAATAGTGTCCGGGTCCACGAAACTGTAACCTTTGGACTCCAATTTGGTCAGAAGCTCATCGAGTGCTTCAACGGTCCATGGGAGCTCGTGCATAAGAATATTGCTGCCGGCATGCAACTGGTCCATGACGTTCTGGATCACAGCATCCGGCTTGTTTTTATTCTTGGAATCCCAATCGAGCGAGCCGTTGGACCAAGTCATGTAGATCATGTCGTTCTCTTCGACGATCTGGTGCAGTTTGTCGTTCCCCGAGCCGAATGGCGGACGGAAAAAACGTGGTTTCTCACCGATGGTTTCCTCGACAATGCTCTGCACGTCCTCTACCTGTTTGCGGGCGCTGGTTTCCGTTTCTTTTTTTAGATCAATGTGATCCCAGCTATGATTCCCGATAATTTGACCTCGGTCGTGAATCAGTTGCAGGAGATCGGGATTAGATTTGACACGGTAGCCGTTGACGAAGAATATGGCCTTGGCTTTATGCTTGTCCAGCGTATCGATGAGGCCGTCGATCATTTCTTGCTCTTTAGGCCCGTCGTCAAAGGTCAGAAGTACCACTTTCTTCTCGGTGCCCTCCTCGTTGGGAACCACATTGTAAGCTTTGTTGATATGGTAAAGATTTGCCGGAGGCTCTTGTGCATTCTGCTGCTCGTCATCCTTATTCTGCTCGGCGGATTTTGCAGGATCGGTGCTGTTCTCCGGTTGCGGCTGAGATTCCTGATTAGGTCCGGATTCGGAGTCCGGTGGTGTTGTTGAGGTGCCAGCGGAAGGTACGGTGGTATTGGATTCAGTTGCAGAAGGAGTCGGTTCAGGAACGGCCTGTTTTTGGCCGCAAGAACTAAGCATTAGGCAAACGGCTGCAAACAGCAGCACTTTTTTGCTGATCAAGTGTATCATCTCGCTTTCCTGTATTTATGCCGCATGAGTTTGTATCAAAGCGCGAACACTACATTTGATTTTAACATAACTAAGGAGGTTGTTTAGGTGAAATCTTCCTCATTTTTATGCGGTGTGCTGTTTGGGGCCGTAGCCGCTGTCTGGGCGTCTCGCCGTAAGACGGGCTTGATGTCCATGATGAACGGTGCGGGATCAATTCTGAAGACGCCTGGAGCAAACTCGGATTCATCGCAATCGCAATACAAATCGTCGCAGGCCGCGACCGGCCAAGATAAGAACGGTGCCGCAGCGACGGCCCAGGTGCATCCCAGTCCGGTTTCTTCGTCCCATGCGAATCATTCGAAGGAATACAATATGAAGCAAATTACAGACTTTATCAAAGGCAATCCGGATGTGCGGCGTGAAGTTGATGCGATATTGAAGGAAACTAATTCCGCAATTCCCGGTTTGTAATCTCTGACTGGCTTGAATCATTTTCGGTTTTCTCTTACTGGGAACCGAAAGTGATTCTTTTTTTGGTCATTTTATTACGTGCATTTACCGATAATAAATGATAACATACTTACAAAGAACCATTTCCAGCACACATTAGAGCAGGTTTCATAATCTGTTATAACAAGGTATGGAGAGGAGGATCCTGTATGAGGATTGAGAGACTTGGCCAGGATAAAATACGGATTTTCCTCACGTTTGACGATCTAAGCGAACGCGGTATTCAAAAAGAGGATATGTGGCAGGAAATTCCGAAAGTCCACGACTTGTTCACTGAGATGATGGACCAAGCATACAACGAAGTGGGTTTTGATGCCACGGGGCCTCTGGCAGTAGAAGTGTTCGCTCTTCCTGCTCAGGGCATGGTCGTCATCGTTACCCGGGGCAAATACGATCACCATCATTTTGGGGTCGGATCGCCATATGAGGATGAACTGCCCGAAGAAGTATATGAAATGGAAGTGACGCTGGAGCAGAGCGATACGATTCTCTACTCTTTCGATGATTTTGAAGTGTTGATCGAAGCAGCTCACGTTCTACGGTATATGCTTGATGAAGCCGGCAGACTGTATAAATATAACGGGAAATGGGTTCTGAGGCTGGAACCTGACGAGCTTGACGAAGGGAAAATCCCTGCTTTGATTGCCGTGTTGGCTGAATTCGGCGAAGCTACTTCGGTTACTCCGGCTATGCTGGATGAATATGGGGAAGTTATCATGGCCGATCACGCGATCGACGTCATCTGCAGCCATTTCAAACGTCAGGATTAATGCCGTCTCATGCAAATAGGGATGGAATGCAACATGGGAGATAAGGGACGGTCGGAAGACTGTAAGGGGGGATAACCGTTGCTCTTTTTCTCGATTGCTACGGCAGCGGTTGCTCCCGGTATCGCGCTTTTGACCTACTTTTATTTGAAGGACAAGTATGATGCCGAGCCGCTTTCTATGGTCATCAAAGTTTTTATGCTTGGATTTTTGATTGTACTGCCAGTCATGATCGTGCAGAGGGGATTAGCGCTTTGGCTCGGTGAGGGTTCATTGGTATCGGCCTTCGGCATTTCTGCCGGTGTTGAGGAGGCAATAAAGTGGTTCGTCTTGTTCCATATGATTTACAATCATACGGAATTTGATGAGCCCTATGACGGAATTCTTTACGCGGCAGCGATTTCGCTCGGGTTTGCCACGGTCGAGAATGTGATATTCGCTCTGGCGAGCCACGCTTCGATCGGTACGATGCTCGTACGCGCTCTGCTCCCGGTTTCGGGGCATGCGATGTTCGGCGTCATGATGGGCTATTACCTGGGCCGTGCCAAGTTTTCTACGGGCCGTAACAGCCGTAAGTTCTTATTATTTTCGCTGTTGCTCCCACTGTTTTGGCATGGAGTATACGACTGGATTCTTGACAATGTATCGCTATACTGGATCTGGTATATCATCCCGCTGATGGCATTTTTGTGGTATGGCGGTATCGGCAAGATGTACCGGGCCAACAACCGTTCGCCTTTCCGGATAACGGAAGCGAGAGGGCAAGATTAAATTCTACCTAATGAGGGCATCCTGATTCTAGAAGCAAGGCCGCGGGCCGCTAATCTGGAGGGGGTGCCTTTTTAGTGCGGGTTAAAGTGAAAATCATCTGCAAAAACTGCGGGGAACGGTTCATTCTCCGGGGAAAAAAAGAGAAGGGTCAGATCGATACCGGATTTAAGCAGTGTATTTGCGATAATCGGCATCGGTTTGATATTGAAGAGGAGGCGCTGTAATAACCGGCGTTCTCCTCTTCTTGTTTATAAACTGGATGTTATGAATGCATAAACCTTCTATCTTCTAGTCAAACTATCCTCAGACAGTTGAAGAAGGGAGTGCGTTCACGGATGTATAAACGATTGAGTGCCATTTTATTTCCGATCGCCGCGATTCTATTGGTCGGTTCATTGGTCTGGGGTTATCAGGAGAACCAGGAGAAAAACGCGATACTGATCAAAGCCGAAAACCAATATCAACGGGCGTTCCATGATCTGTCTTACCATGTGGACAGGCTTCATAGCGAAATCGGCAATACGCTTGCCGTCCATTCCGCATCCACGGGGTCACATCGCAAAGGACTTGTTAACGTATGGAGGATTACTAGCGAGGCTCAAAACGAAATCAACCAGTTGCCGTTAACTTTGCTGCCTTTTAATAAGACGGAGGAGTTTTTATCTCGAATTTCCAAATTTTCATACCAGACGGGGGTCCGTGATCTGACCAAGCAGCCGTTGTCGGATGGAGAGATCAAAAATTTGAAAGAGCTGTATAAAAGCTCTGCCCAGATTTCCCAGGATCTTCAGGCCGTCCAGAACAAGGTTATCAACAACCGTTTGCGGTGGATGGATGTGGAAACGGCTTTGGCCAGTGAAAAGGAGCCGCGGGATAATACGATCATCGACGGGTTTAAAACTGTGGACAAAAAGGTCGGAGAATACCCTGAACTCGATTGGGGACCGTCGGTATCCAGCATGTATAATAAGCGCTCAGTGAAAAAGCTGGGCGGCACTCCGGTAACCGTGGATAAAATCAAGTCTGATGCAGCGCGCTTTACCGGTCAAAATGATCAGGGAGCCATCAAAGTGGTGGAGAACGGCCGCGGAACCGAATGGGCTTCATTCACGGCTCAAATTCAAGGAAAGCAAGGGGATGTCAAGACACTGGACTTCACGCGGAATGGAGGCCACTTGATTTCTTACGCCGACAGCCGGACTGTTGGCCCGAAATCGGTGAGTGTTACCGAAGCGAGAGGGCAGGCCGAGAAATTCCTGAAGGAAAAAGGTTTTCCGGATTTGACTCCGGTTACGTATGATGAATACGATAATATAGGGACCTTTACCTTCGTAAGTAAACAGGGTGATATCCTGATCTATCCGGAAAAGGTTACAATTCGGGTTGCGCTGGATAACGGTCAGGTATCGGGGATGCAGGCCAGCGACTATGTTTACGAGCGCGAAAACCGGGAAACTCCGGTAAAACCGAAGCTGACGCTGGAGCAGGCCCGCCAGTATTTGAATTCGGATTATAAGGAAAAATACCACCGACTTGCGCAAATCGAAAACGAAATGTCGGAGAAAGTAACAACCTATGAGTTTGGTGGATCGATCAACGGCTCCGATTATAAGATCTTCATTAATGCAGAGACCGGCAATGAAGAAACGATTGAAGAGATTCGTAACGCCAATCAGGCGGCGGCCACCCGTTCATAAGAGAAGAGAAGATACGATAAGAAGGAGGGCAACGGTGAACCGGATGCTCTCCTTCTTGCATTTTTACGTTGTGTTAAAATTTCTCTCCAAACATCCGCCCTCATGATATAATTGTACTGAATTGCAGCATGACTTTAGTAAGGGGTGGGTGGGAAAGTTGTTACCTAAAATAAACGATCTGGTCTATATCCAAGTCGCCTCTGCGGATAACAAGGAAGCAGATAAAGAATGTAAGTCTCGTATTGCCGATGTCGAAGATGAATTTTTTCTGATCGAGATGCCGATCGAAATCGGAAGCGGACGAATCAAACGTCTATTTGTTGGGGACGAGTTGTCGGTTTATTTTTTGACTGATGCCGGAGTGAAAAACTATTTCAATACATATGTGCTCGGGTTCGTGGATGATATTGTGCAACTCATACGAATCCGTAAGCCGGAACCGGAATCCATTACCAAGGTTCAACGCCGGAATTTTTTGCGCGTTGTCGCTGAACTTGAAATTGCCGTAAAGCTGAAGGATAACACCCGCTTTGTTGCGCATACAGAGGACGTTGGCGGAGGCGGTGTTTCTTTCTTATGCGACGGTAAGTATAAATTGATTCAAGGGGACCAATTGTTCTGCTGGCTGTTGCTTCCCTATAAGAACGGTACAATTGAGCATGCACCTTTTGAGGCGGAAATAGTAAGAACCAAAAAACTGGAAACCGGACGTATGCTGGTCATGTTGAAATTCGCCAGCATTTCGGACATGGAGCGGCAGAAAATTATCCGCTACTGCTTCGAACGTCAATTTGATTTCCGCAACCGTTGATTTTTTGCTGAGAAAGAATGCGTCCTTCCTTCATTTGGATATGCTATGCATAGGGGGCCTGAACCCGCAATTGAAAGGAAGGGCTATACATGGGTGAAAACGAAGAAGATCAAGCCTATACGGCATTATTTATAAGCTTCTCGCAACAGGCGGAACGATGGCTTGGAAGGATACTGATCCTTCTGGTGATTGCCCTGTGTCTTTTCCAGACGGCGCTCTTGATTCCGGAATTCAGGCAGATGCTTTCCTCGGCCGAAAAGTTTGAAGGTGTGCCCGTACATAAGCCGGATAAGCGGTAGAAAACATTTCCAAAGGCCTGAAGTCTTTTGCATCCATTTACTATGTGTGGTATAATTTTCACGTCGCAGGCAATGCCTGCTTTTTTCTTGAGAGCGTGTTTTGAGGAGGAATGCCCTTTTGGCAAGCGGAGCGTCATCATCTTATGACAAGATCAACATTGCGATCGACGGGCCTGCCGGGGCAGGCAAAAGCACCATAGCCCGCAGAGTTGCTGGCTTGCTGTCTTATGTTTATGTCGACACCGGTGCGATGTACCGTGCGGCGACTTGGTATTTTGACCAGTTGGGGATTGAACCGGAAGAAGAGGAAAAAGTGCTTCAAACGTTACCTAATCTGGTTATTGAATTAATACCTGGAGAATATGGACAGCGGGTAAGGGTTAATGGTCAAGAGGCAACGGAAGAAATCCGGTCCTTGGCGGTCAACGCCAAAGTATCCCGATATGCACAAATCGAGGGGCTGCGCAGCAGGCTTGTCTCTCTTCAGCGGCAAATGGCTTTGCGTAAAGGCGTCGTGATGGATGGGCGCGATATCGGTACTACGGTCCTTCCGGATGCTGAAGTCAAGATATTCATGACAGCCAGCGTCGAAGAACGGGCGCGGCGGCGGCACAAGGAAATGAAGGAACAGAATTTAATTACCATGGAGCAACTTATTTCGGATATGACCGAACGGGACCGGCTGGATCAGGAGAGGGAAATTTCTCCGCTCCGCCAGGCAGAAGATGCCGTTTTGCTGGATACCACGGACATGTCACTTGAAGAAGTTGTCGAGACAATCGTTTCCATGTGCAGAACTTTTGTGAGAGAGAGAGAACTGGGATGATCTACAGTTTTTGCAGGGGCGCGCTTCGCCTCATTTACAAACTGCTGTTCCGTTTGGAGGCAAGCGGTCTGGAACATATCCCCGCTGAAGGGGGCGTTCTGCTCTGTTCCAATCACATCAGCTTATTGGATCCGCCAACTATCGGCATTTTGCTAAAGCGTAAGGTCCATTTCATGGCGAAGAAGGAACTGTTCGATGTTTTCGGATTCGGCTGGCTCATTAAGCAGTTGGGAGCATTTCCTGTCAAACGCGGCGGTGTGAGCAAGGAATCGATTAAAACTTCGCTGTTACTGCTCCGCGAGGGGCATGTGATGGGCATTTTCCCGGAAGGTACCCGGAATAAGGGTGAAGACGGAGGAATCGGCAAGAGGGGGGCGGCTACTTTTGCGCTCCGTAGCGATGCGGCCGTCATACCGGTAGCTATCATTGGCAATTATAAGCTTTTTCGAAAAATGAGAGTAATTTATGGACCACCTGTCGATTTGACGACATTTAAAGAAGACAAAGGCCCGGATTCGGCCGAATTGGCTACCGCGGCGATCATGTCCCGAATTGCTGAACTTAAATCAACGGGGATCACGAAGACTCATGCATGAAGGCAGGAGACTTTTGGAAAGCTAAGAATGAATAAAGAAATGTTTTGAACTTCGCTTTCAGCGGGTTTAAATAAATGGGTTTTTCTGAATTGAGGAGGGTATTCACATGTCGGAAGAAACAAAAAATGAATTGGAAGCCGCTGAGGTGGCAAGCCAGGAAGAATTGGAACAAATCGTATCCTTGAAAAAAGGGGACACCGTTAAAGGAACGATCGTCAAAATCGAAGATAACCAGGCTTATGTAAGCATTGGATATAAATACGACGGCGTTATTCCTATTCGTGAATTGTCCTCCGTCCACTTGGACAGCGCGGCTGATGCCGTTGAGGTAGGGCAGGAAGTGGAAACTAAGGTTGTCAGCATCGACGACGAGAAGGAACGTCTGGTTCTTTCCAAACGTGCAATCGACAGTGAGAACGCTTGGGATGAGTTGCAAAAACGCTTTGACAGCCAAGAAACGTTTGAAGTAACGGTTACCGACGTGGTTAAAGGCGGAATCGTAGCGGACGTTGGCGTACGCGGATTTATTCCGGCTTCGATGGTTGAACGTCACTTTGTTGAAGATTTCAGTGACTACAAAGGTCGGACACTTCGCGTTAAAGTGAAGGAAATCGACCGTGAGAACAATAAAGTTATCCTTTCCCAGAAGGATGTACTTGATGAAGAGTTTGAAGCTAACAAGCTTCAAGTGATGGGACAATTGAAAGAAGGCGAAGTTCTTGAAGGTACGGTTCAACGCCTGACTCAATTCGGCGCATTCGTAGACGTAGGCGGGGTAGACGGATTGGTTCACGTTTCCGAAATCGCGTGGAATCATGTCGACAAACCTGCTGATGTTCTTTCCGAAGGCGACAAAGTGAAAGTTAAAGTGCTGAAAGTAGATCCTGAAAAGGGCAAAATCAGCCTCAGCATCAAAGCAGCTACTCCTGGACCTTGGGAAACGGCTGCCGAGCAGTTCCACACCGGCGATATCGTAAGCGGCGAAGTGAAGCGTCTCGTCAACTTCGGTGCATTTGTTGAAATCGCTCCGGGCGTCGAAGGACTCGTTCATATCTCTCAAATTTCGCATAAACATATCGGCACTCCGCATGAAGTGCTGAAAGAAGGCCAATCCGTTCAAGTAAAAGTACTGGAAGTTAATCCAGGCGAAAAACGGGTAAGCCTCAGCATCAAGGAAACCGAGGAAGCTCCGGCTCCAACGCCAAGAAGCGAAAAGCCTTCCAAGGGCAGCAGCGTTAGAAAAGAAGATTTGGGAGACAACCCGAATGTTTCGCTGAGCAACCAAGGCTTGAGCATTACGCTGGGCGAACGTTTCGGCGACAAGCTGAGCAAATTGAAATAGTCTTCATATAAGCAGGCTACGGATCGGCGGACCCTTTGAGCGGGTTCGCCGATTTTGCTTAGTATAATAGTAATGAAAAGGTGCATATTCGCTTGTTACTATGTGACGTGAGTCCCGGTTCGCCAATTGTCCTTTTTTTTGCTATGATGTTCTAGGTATAAACGGAAATTATGATGAAAGATTAAAATATAAATTTGTTTTAGGAGGTATGCGTATGGCAAGACCTGTTGTGGCCATAGTGGGCCGGCCGAATGTCGGTAAATCCACGATATTCAACCGAATTATTGGCGACCGCCTGGCCATTGTGGAAGACAAGCCCGGAATTACTCGCGATAGAATTTATGGTGCGTCGGAATGGAACGGTAAGCCTTTTAGCATCATTGACACCGGAGGAATTGAGCTGGATGATGCGGAACCGATTCTCAAATCGATCCGAATGCAAGCAGAATTAGCCATTGAGGAAGCGGATGTCATCATCTTTATGTGTGATGCCAAAGCCGGAGTCACCGGTTCCGACGAAGAAGTGGCTGGAATGCTGTACCGGTCCGGCAAGCCGATCGTCGTGGCTGTGAATAAAGTTGACAACATCGGCCGGATGGACAATATCTATGAATTTTATAATTTGGGCTTCGGTGATCCGATTGGGGTTTCCGGGAGCCATGGGACGGGGATCGGCGATTTGCTCGATGCCATTACCGACAATTTGCCGGAATTACCGGATGATGAATATGAAGACGATGTAATTCGAGTCGCCTTAATCGGCCGCCCGAATGTCGGGAAATCCTCATTGGTGAATGCGATCCTCGGCGAGGAACGCGTTATCGTCAGCGATATTGCCGGAACGACGCGTGATGCGATCGATACGCCGTTTGAGAAAGACGGCCAGAAATACGTCCTGATCGATACGGCCGGGATGCGCAAGCGCGGCAAAGTATATGAAACGACCGAGAAATATAGCGTCATGCGAGCGATGAAGGCGATTGAGCGGGCGGACGTGGTGCTTGTGCTGATCAACGGCGAAGAAGGCATCATCGAGCAAGATAAGCACATTGCCGGATATGCTTATGAAGCCGGTAAAGCATCGCTATTTGTAGTCAACAAATGGGATGTCGTCGAAAAGGATGACAAGACGATGCACCAATTTGAACAAAAAATACGCGATCACTTCCTGTTCATGACTTATGCTCCGGTCGTATTTCTTTCCGCGAAGACGAAGCAACGGCTTCATAAGCTGCTTCCGGTCGTGCAGCATGTCGCGGATCAGCATAACAAACGAGTACAAACGCATCTGTTAAACGATGTCGTATCGGATGCTATAGCGATTAATCCTCCACCTACCGATAAAGGGCGGAGACTGCGGATCAATTACGTCACTCAGGTAACCGTGAAGCCTCCGACGATCGTGGTATTTGTCAATGATCCGGAGTTGATGCATTTCTCATACGAACGGTACTTGGAGAACAAAATCAGGGCAGCTTTTGATTTTGAAGGAACGCCGATCCGGTTGTTTACCCGGCGTAAGTCTGATGAAGGTTAGGGGAGTAGAAATCAAGTGATTTTACCCATCATTGGAATTATTGCAAGCTATTTGCTGGGCTCGGTAAGTTTTAGTGTAGTTCTGGCAAAAGCTTTGAAAGGAATTGACATCCGCCAGCACGGCAGCGGTAATGCGGGAGCGACCAATACGCTACGTGTGCTGGGCAAAGGACCTGCGATTCTGGTGCTCGCGCTCGACGTGCTAAAAGGGATTGCGGCCGTTTGGATCGGCCGCTGGCTTGGGGGCGACTCGGATTGGGTTGCCGCGCTGTGTGGAATTGCGGCTATTATCGGGCATAACTGGCCGCTATATTTCCGCTTTCGGGGAGGAAAAGGTATTGCCACGACCATTGGGGTCATGGCAACCTTAGCCTTTTTGCCGGCACTGTATGCGGGAATTATCGCAATTATTTCCATCGTTTTTACCAGATACGTTTCTTTAGGCTCATTGATTTTCGTGTTTTTGACGCCGGTTTTTCTTGCGGTGACAGGTGAATTTGGCCCTTATTTTTGGGCGAGCTTGATCATCTGTATATTCGCCTTTTGGAGACACCGCACCAATATCGTGAAAATCGCCCAGGGTAGAGAGAATAAACTGGGCTCCAAAGGAGGCAACCGCGTTGTCTGAAAAAGCTGCTGTGCTAGTGGCAGGCAGTTGGGGAACGGCGCTTGCCAGCGTTCTCGCTGACAAGAATATCAATGTGGCCGTTTGGACCCGGAATGAAGCGCAGAGAGATGAAATCAACGGTATGCACCGGAACGAGCGCTTTTTGCCGGGAGTAGAGCTATCGCCCAATTTGTATGCGACTACAGAGATGGAAGAAGCAGTAACTGGAGCAAAAGCGGTAGTCATTGTGGCTCCGTCTTCTGCTGTACGGGAGGTTGCCCGGTCGCTGAAGCCGTTCTGGCATGAAGATATGTTGGTTGTGCATGCGACGAAGGGATTTGAAACCGAGAGCCTGAAACGGATTTCCACCGTGATTGCTGAAGAGCTTGAGTGTGAAGAGGACCGGATCGTCGTTTTGTCCGGACCAAGTCATGCGGAGGAAGTCGTCAAACGTTGTCCGACCACGGTTGTTGTGGCATCCATAGACGAAACTCAGGCCAAGGCTGCACAGGACTTGTTTATGAATTCCTATTTCCGTGTTTACACCAATAGGGATATGGTCGGCGTGGAATTGGCCGGAGCACTGAAGAATATCATCGCTCTCGGAGCCGGTATGTCCGATGGGCTCGGTTACGGCGATAATGCGAAGGCTGCGCTGTTAACGCGCGGACTGGCGGAGATTACCCGGATCGGCGTAGAAATGGGAGCAAACCCGCTTACCTTTGCGGGCCTTGCAGGAATAGGAGATCTTGTGGTAACAGCGACAAGCCGTCACAGCCGGAACTGGCGCGCCGGGTTTATGCTCGGGGAAGGCAAATCGGTGGAAGAAGTACTGGGCTCCATGGGTATGGTAGTCGAAGGCATCCGCACTACAAAGGCCGCTCATACGATATCCGAAAAATATAAAGTTCAGATGCCGATAGCCAAGCAGCTCTATCATGTGCTGTTCGAAGGGCTGGACCCGAGAACCGCCGTTGAAGCGCTGATGGGCCGTGACCGCAAGACCGAGATGGAAGTCATGTCCCTGGAAACTTGGGAGCAGTGGCATACATAGCAACCCAGCGGAATCCGCTCGGGCCTAGGACCTTTTCTCTTTCCTTCTCATAAACTGATGGGGAGGACAACGGAGGAGGGGAAAGGATGAGCAAAGTTTCCAAGGATGCATTAAGTGCCATTAATAAAAAAACCGGAAAGAACATTACGGAAGGCGCAGTAAAAAAACTGGCCGGAACAGTAAAGCCCTCGACGATGCAAAGTGAAGCAGAGCTAAGAAAATTGATCAAACAGGTTTCCGCTATGGCTAAAGTACCCGTTACGGAAAGTACGATTAATGAAATTGTCTCTGCCGTAAAGAAGAGCGGCATGAATCCTTCCAATATGGAAGCCCTGATGAAAATGATGATAAAAAAATAGTTTTATTCAAGAAAAGGACTTTCCGAAAGCCTTAGCGGGCTTAGGGAAGTCCTTCTGTTTGTTTCAGGGTGTTTATAGCCTGAATGACATTGAAATGCTATAATATTCATCATATAAATGCCGTGAAAAAAAGATTGGGAGTGTAATGTTCATGGACGCAATGACCAAAATGTGGTTATCACTGGCAGCGATTCTTGTTATGGGTTTGTCTGTCTTTTTGATTACGTTTGCGCGGACAAAAACCAAAGGGGTTATCCGGGGCGTACTGTCGCTGATCGCCTTTGTAATTATGCTGGCGGGCTTTTTGACAGGCATCGTTTCCATAACCTGAGTATGGACAGAAAGAGAAGAGGATAGGAACATGACGATGGAGATAAACGATGTACAGGGAATGTACCCTGAAATTAATCAAGCTCTCCAACAGCTTTCTCAAGCCTGCAAAGATGCTGAAGGACATTGGCTGTTGGGGGGGAGCTGCGCTTTATGGCTGCAAGGTGTGCCGCTCGGTGCGGCTCCCAGAGATATCGATATCTATGCCGATATGCAGCATGCGGATGCACTACACAGCTTATTGGAAGCTTTCGCATTGGACGAGCCCCGTCTGGATGAGAGCGGAGTGTATAAGTCCTGTCTGAGCCACTACAAGTTGGGCGATTTTACGCTTGAATTGGTCGGGGGCTTTCAGGTGAAAACGGAGGGGGCGCTATACCGGACGGAAGTGGCCGAAATTCTTGACCCTGCGGCCCGGTCGGTCTCCTTGGAAGCTGTGTCCATGCGGCTAATGCCGCTGGCTCATGAGCTTATTTTTAATGTGCTCAGGGCACGGCCTGACCGATATTTGCCGATCGCCGAGGAGATTCGCAAACATCCCGA
>DJTQ01000067.1 GCA_002439285.1 Paenibacillaceae bacterium UBA6304 | reverse complement strand
AAGGTCGACCGAGACGTAGTTGCATTCCTTCTCGGGGACCCGCCACTTCACCCCTCTCCAGGCCGGCTCTCTCAGCAAATCCAGTATCATCTCCTTAAAGCCGGAGTTGGCCTCTTGATCGGCCTTCATACTCACGGTCACCTGATCGGTCACCGCTTTTTGCATACTATCGTCTCTTCCACTACTATCCCCGCCAGTCCCCTGCCCGGCAAAAGAGATAAACGTTCCTTCATCTAAGTAACCGTCAATCTCGTCTTTCAGTCCTCCAGGTAAGCTGCGAATCATCTTCTCTAGCCACAACTCCATCTCTTCGCACCCCCGTTTTCATTTCTAAGGCGATTGTACTCTAGGACAAATTAGAGCCGCAATTCAATTGCGATAGAAAATTTTAGCCCTTTTGTCGGAATCTAGTCTTTTTTGCGATAATAGAAGCCTCATGATAGAATGTAGTCTGGAAATAAAGACCCAGAGGTGATCGCATGTCCAACAACACAGAATTAGCTACCGATGCCGCCCGCACCAGAAGAACGACACGCAGACCTTCCGCAAAATGGATTGTTCTGATCTGGATACTGTTAATCGGTGCGGGAGGCGTATCCGCATACTTATACAGCAATCATTTAAAAGAATCTATGATGCATCAGCTTAATGCCAATTGGCAGGCCAAGACCGAGGAACTCAAAGCCGACTATTCGGCGCAACTGTCCACACTTAGTACCGAAGTAAACACACTGCAAAGCAAGGTAGAGGCTTTTAACGAACTGCTGGAGTTTACCAAAGACAACACAACCGATAAAACGGACAATAGCAATAAGCTCTATACCCAGTTAAGTGAAGTCAAAAAGCAACTGGCCGACCTTCAGAAGAAGATGGATTTGCTGAAATGATAACTCCGATCAAACAAATCAACCGTTTTTTTCTGCTGGCGACAGGGCCGCTCTTAGGATTGCTAATTGCACTGTTCATCGGCGGAGCCGGCATCGACTTTAATCCGGAACAACAAACCTTTGTGCCGGATTCGGAAATTCCGCAGGTCACAGGACAGATTGCCGAAAGACTGGATGCAGCCGAAGGAGCGGCAAAACTAACGGCCTCCTCGATCAAGGAAACCGCTGAGTTGTATCATAAAACGACTTCCACGATGTCAAGTATTGTACAAACGGCTCAGCAATCGGCCAAGCGGCCGGAGTCTATCTATAACAAGAGGATTACCGTGAAGCTAGGTACTCCTTTCCAGACCATTCAAAGCGACAAAATCGTGATCGAATTATATAAAGTCAATCCTGGGACCTATAAAGGCTATGCCATGAAGGTCAAACTGAAATCGCCGGATGCGATGAAAATGACGCTGGGCAAAGATAAACTGGGCGGAGCAGAAACGACGCTTCGTGCAGTGCAGCGCCATGGGGCCGTGGCCGGGATTAATGCCGGAGGATTTGCCGATTCGCAAGGAAAAAGATATCCGCTGAGCACTACCATGTTAAACGGTAAATATCTGACCGGGTTCGAGCCGACATTTAAAGATTTATTCTTTGTCGGTCTTAACAAATCAGGCAAACTGATCGGCGGGAAGTATAAAAATAAAGCCGACTTGGACAAGCTTCAGCCTTCATTCGGCGCGTCCTTCGTCCCGATCCTGCTAAATAACGGAGTTAAAACAACCATTCCGCAAAAATGGCAAACTTCTCCGCTGCGGGCTCCCCGCACGGTAATCGGCAACTACAAAGATGATCAGCTCCTGATTCTTGTCATCGACGGAAGAGATGAGACTGGAAGTTCCGGCGCTACGCTGGCCGAGCTGCAGAATAAATTGTTCAAGCTTGGTGTTCAGGACGCTTATAATCTGGATGGCGGAGGTTCCTCCTCCCTGATCGTAAACGGACGGGTCGTCAATAAGCCTTCCGATGGGCAACTTCGACCAGTGCCGACGCATTTTCTTTTTTTTAAATAATCAATCATGAGAGTCACTCTTAAATTGTCTATGAAATAGATCATAATTTGATTTATTTTTATGGATCAGACGGGTATAATAGGAGCGAGAGTATATCGTGGAGGTGTTCCGCTATGAGTTTTTCGCTAACATTTTGGATTATTACTGTAGTGCTGGCCATGTTCTTGTGCGGTATACTGACCTCATCCTACAACGATGACAAAACAAAAGGCCTGTAAATAAATGAGCTTCCCTTACCGGGGAGCTTATTTATTTCAGACCGCATCGTTAGCAAGTCCTTAGGGAAAACCAAAAGAACGATTTGCTGTTGTGAAATGAAGTTAGGACAATCGGTTCATATCTTGCAAGCATTGATTGCAAATGGAACGTTCCTTGAAATCGCTCACTTGTTCCATAGAACCGCAGAATACACATTTTGGACGATATCTTTCTAAAATGATGTGGTCCCCCTGTACCAATATTTCTACAGGATCCCCCTCGTTCATCTGATATCTCTTTCGCAGCGACTTGGGCAAGACAATTCTACCCAGCTGGTCCACTTTACGGACCACACCAGCAGGTTTCATAAAACGTACACCTCTCCTGAAAAAAATTATGAAAAAAACAGAACGAAAAATAGAACGAAATACCTATTCCCATTTTATAATTCGCTATTTTTTTCAGGATTCCTGCTGCATTGTCTAAATCTCGACGTATTTAATTACTCTCGCAGGATTTCCACCGACAACCGCACCGCTTGGAACATCCTTCGTAACTACTGCCCCTGCCGCAATGACGACGTTATCGCCGATCGTAACGCCCGGTACAATCACGGCGCGTCCCCCGATCCAAACGTTATTTCCGATCGTAACCGGCTTGCCGAATTCGGCTCCGGAATTCCGGTCGTCCGGATTCAAAGGATGTCCCGCCGTATAGATATGCACTCCTGGAGCCATAAAACAATAGTCCCCAATGCGCACTTCGCATACATCCAGAATGACGCAATCAAAGTTGGCATAAAATTGGTCCCCGACATAGATATTCGATCCATAGTCGCATCGGAATGTCGGCTCGATATAAATATGATCCCCGGTCGATCCGAACAGGTCCTTCAGAATCACCGTTCTCTGTTCTCTTTCGTCCTCCAGAGTCTGATTATATTGACGGGTTAGTTGGCGTGCCTTTAAACGCTCGGCAACCAGCTCCTTATCGCTGGCGTCGTACCATTCGCCCCCGAGCATTTTTTCTTTTTCCGTTTTGAATTGAGTCATCTTAAATACCTCCAAAAATGTTATGCAGTGGCCCTGACTCTATTCCATTCCCGGAAAATCCAACTGCCGCAGCGCTTCATAAACGATAATGGCCGCAGAATTCGATAAGTTAAGCGAACGGACTTTGTCGGTCATCGGCATCCGCATCACCGTCTCCGGATGAGCCTCCAGAATTTCAGGGGCCAGCCCCTTTGTCTCTTTGCCGAACACAAAGAAATCTCCGTCTTGGAACTCAAAGTCCGTGTAGCGCTTCTTCGCCTTTGTTGTAGCAAAGAAAAACCGGCTGCCGCTGTATTTTTCTTCTACCTCGGCGAACGAATCGTGATATTCAATATGAACGGCGTACCAATAATCAAGCCCTGCTCTTTTCAGGGTAGCGTCATCGGTTCGAAAGCCGAGAGGCCGTACCAGATGAAGATGAATACCAGTCGCTGCGCAAGTTCTGGCAATATTTCCGGTGTTCGCCGGAATTTCCGGCTCCACGAGTACAATATGCAATGCCATGTTGATCAACACCTCTATATGTCTTTATTTGAACTCATATCTCTTTATTATAACAGTTTATCCGGAAAAGCCGCATCAAAAAGAATTGTCGGGCCATTCAATGCCTAACAAAAAACGGCAGCCGGAGGGTTCCCCCTCCGCTGCCGCTTCAATCTTGTATAAAGAATTTATCCGTTATTTTTTTGAAATTCAGTCATGAAATCGACGAGAGCTTTGACGCTGTCATAAGGCACCGCGTTATAGATGGAAGCGCGAAGCCCGCCTACGCTACGGTGGCCTTTCAGTCCGACGAAGCCTTCCAGCTCCGATTGTTTGATGAACTGCTTCTCCAGTTCCTCGGAAGCAAGGCGGAACGTCACGTTCATGATCGACCGGTCAGCTGTATTCGCGCATCCGCGATAAAATCCGCCGCTGCCATCAATCGCCTGGTACAGCAGATTTGCCTTGTCCTGGTTCTTCTTTTCGATTCCTGGCAGGGAACCTTGCTCTTCAATCCATTTCAACACTTCGTTCACCATATAAATAGAGAAGGATGGCGGCGTATTATAGAGCGAGTTATTCTCGGCATGCGTATCGTAACGGAAATAAGAAGGAAGATGCTTAGGCGAATTTTGCAAAAGCTCCTCACGGGCGATAACCACCGTTACTCCGGATGGCCCCAGGTTCTTCTGGGCGCCGGCATATACAACGCCGAACTGATTCAGATCAAAAGGACGGCACAAGATGTCACTCGACATATCAGCGATCAACGGTACGCTGCCAGTATCCGGGAAGCTCTGGAATTGGGTTCCTTCGATCGTCTCATTGGAAGTAACGTGCAGATAAGCCGTATTCTCAGGAAGGTTCAGCTTGCTAAGATCCGGTACAGACATATATTTGTCTTCTTCCGAAGAAGCCGCAACAAACGTATCCCCGATCAGCTTGGCTTCCTTCAGCGCTTTGTTCGCCCAGCTCCCCGTTTTTACGTAGCCGGCAGTTTTACCTTCCGTCAGAAGGTTCATCGGCAACATCGCGAACTGCGTCGTCGCACCGCCTTGCAGGAACAATACTTTGTACCCCTGCGGATTTCCCAGCAGGTTCAGCAAACGGCTTGATGCTTCATTATGGACCTCTTCATATACCTTGCCCCGGTGCGACATCTCCATAATGGACATTCCCGTACCTTTAAAATCGACAAACTCCGCTTGTGCGCGCTCCAGCACCGCAAGTGGCAGGGCCGCCGGTCCTGCATTAAAGTTATAAGCTCTCTTGCTCATTGCTCCCCATCCTTTCTCCTCACTATCTCATTAGGTTCGAAGTTTTAGATAAGGATTATCATAGCAACTATTCTTTTTTCCAGCAAGCTGATATTTCGCCAAAACCCGCAGTTTGCAGAATTGACACATTAACGCTTCATTTCGTCAAAGGGGTAAACTTTATTTCGCAAAAAATTCATACACCCTCGACCAAGTCTTCCGTTCGCCCGGAGCCAGCTTCACTTCTATGAACATTTCCGGAGATACCACATGCCCGGTCCCCCAAACCGCCGCCCCAGCAACTTTGAATCTGCTGATTTCACGGACTCCGGCTCCGCTCGAACCGTGCAGAAGCTCCCACATCCATGGGTACTTATCCCCTTCAAAGCCCGGAAGGCGAAAATAAAACGGATTGAACGGCGTATTGTCCCATCGGACTTCCCCTGCTTCTCCCTGACTGAAGGACAAGCCGGCAAGCGTCTCCTCCTCATCGGCCCAAGGGGATAGTTTAAAGGGAAACTTCAACACATAGTCCGGACCGATCGAATGCCCGTCGATCCCCAAAAAATTGTGGCAGTATTCACCGGTAATGATGGTTTTCGTACCGGCATTGAGGAGTTCATACTCCACAGTAAGACGGTTATGATCGATCGAAACCGTTTTGACAAGGGCAACTGCGTATCCACGGCAATCATCTGGAGCCATCCGGAATGTAATACTCCGAGTGCCTTCCTTTTCTATTACCGTTTCGAAGGGTTTCACCGGATACGACCGTGAGAAGTCATATTCCCGGTCATCCACCCGGGTCAGCAGTCCGACGCCGAGTTTAGGAAATGATTCCCCCACAGACGTGTCCTCGTACCCGAGCGCACCCGAAATACCGAATTCATTGCATAGCCCCGCACCTCCGGTACCCTGACCGGGCACCAGGCTTTCGGGAACACAAAACGAGTGGTCACCATCGAGCAGCGTAACCCCCGTAATAAATCCGCTCCAGTCAAAACGGGATCCCCGGTAATCCCCGACCTCAGCGATTTCAATCCTAAGTTGCTCATTCTTAAGTTGATAAGCCATTGCTGAAACGCCTCCCAATTCACTTATGGGATCTATTACCCCAATACGATTTCAAGCTCATGAATACCGTCCAGCGGAAGCTTTTCAATTATGCTCCGGGGCAGCAGGCAACCTTCTCCCGAACCGACGAAAGGAAGCGACTTTCCGTTTAGCATAACGGATTGAATGCGATAGTCGCCATAATCCGCACCTTGAGGATTCAAATAAAGAATGCGCAGCATGCGTCCGGCAAACAACGTCTCTACGGAAGCTTTTCCCGCTCCGTCAAACTGCGGCTTCATCAGCTTCGGCTCCAACCGCAAATCGCCGTAATAGCCTCTGACACCGAATACTTCCGTCAGGTGAGTCAGCAGCAACCAACTCGCGGACCCGGTCAAATACGTATACATGCCACGGCCTTTTTCGTTGATATACTCCGGGATCCCAGGGTACATGCGGCTCTTCTCAAAATCCGCGGATAGGCGATAAATCGAGTCCAGGACGTCATAACCTTCCTTCACAAATCCACGTTTATACAAAGCGTTCGCATACATTACGGTCATATGGCTGAACATCGCGCCGTTCTCTTTATGTCCAAAGGCAAATCCGAACGCACGACCCAGATTTTGCTGAATGTCTCCAAACCGGGAA
>DJTQ01000202.1 GCA_002439285.1 Paenibacillaceae bacterium UBA6304 | reverse complement strand
GACCGATGCCGAGACTATCGTATTTTGCGGCGTTCACTTTATGGGAGAGAGTGCGAAAATTTTGGCACCGGGCAAGAAGGTTTTAATCCCGGACGAACGGGCAGGCTGCCCGATGGCAGATATGGTTAATGTAGACGGCTTGCGCAAACTGAAGGCACAGCACCCTAACGCCAAGGTGGTCACTTATATCAACTCTTCGGCCGAAATCAAGGCGGAGACGGATATATGCTGTACATCTTCCAATGCGGTTAAGGTCATTAATTCGGTGGATGCCGAAGAAATCATATGGGTTCCCGATAAAAACCTGGGGCATTACGTTCAGCAGCATACGGACAAAAAGCTCATTATTTGGGAAGGGTATTGCAATACGCACGATATGCTCACGGTGAAGGACGTGGTCGAAATGAAGGCCAAGTATCCGAACGCCGAGTTTGTCGTCCATCCGGAATGCCGGCCTGAGGTGGTGGCCATGGGCGACTTCGTGGGCAGCACGACCGCGATTCTGGATTACTGCAAGAACTCGTCCAACCGGGAGTTTATCATTGGAACGGAAGACGGTACCGGTTATCAGTTGCGGAAGGACAGTCCTGAGAAGGAATTCCACTTCGCTACTAAATTCCTGGTATGTCCCAACATGAAAGTTAACAATCTGAAGAAACTGGTCAAATGTCTGGAGACGATGCAGCCGCAAATTTATGTGCCGCCTGCCATTGCCGATAAGGCCAGAACCTCACTAGAGCGCATGCTACAAGTTCAGTAGCATGCGCTACTCTCTGTTCAAGGGCAGGCGAATACCTTTGATTCCACAATATTTGATTGATTTCGATTTGAATGAACTGCCAGTAATCGATACGGATATCATCGTAATCGGATCGGGGATTGCGGGTCTGTTCACGGCCATTAAAGCCGGTAAAGACCGCCGGGTTACCGTGATCACGAAGAAATCACTGATGGAGAGCAACACCAGGTATGCCCAGGGTGGAATTGCAGCGGTGATTTCCGAAGAGGATTCCCCGGCATCGCATCGGGAGGATACCCTGATGGCCGGAGCCGGACTCTGCTCCTCGGAATCCGTAAATATTCTGGTGAATGAGGGGCCGCGCGGGGTGGAAGATCTTATTACATTGGGGACGGCATTTGACCTTGAGAACGGCGAATTAGCGTTGACGAAAGAAGGGGCGCACAGCCACCGGCGCATTTTGCATGCGAACGGCGACGCGACCGGATATGAAATTGTACGTGCGTTGTCAGAGCAAGTGGCGGGACACTCCAATATCGATATTTGGAATGATCATTTTGTAATTGATCTCATTACAGAGGATAATGAATGTCTGGGTGCTTTAGTCCAGCGTCCGGACGGGCAACGTGTATTCCTTCGGGGACTTGCAACGATCTTGTGCAGCGGAGGAACAGGTCAGCTTTACCGCTATACCACAAATCCCGAGGTAGCTACGGGAGACGGGGTGGCGATGGCTTACCGGGCCGGTGCCATGATTCGGGATATGGAATTCGTGCAATTCCACCCCACTTCGCTATGCTACCCCGGCGCACCGCGCTTTTTGATCTCCGAGGCGGTCCGGGGCGAAGGCGCCGTCTTGCGCAACATTCACGGTGAACGATTCATGGAGAAATACCATGAGCTATTGGAGCTGGCTCCTCGGGATATCGTGGCCCGCGCTATCGTCAGTGAGATGGAAGCGACCAAATCGAGTATTGTATACCTGGACATTACGCACGAAACACCGGAAACGATCAAGCATCGCTTTCCGACGATTTATGAAACTTGCATCGGTTATGGGCTGGATATGACCTCCGATTGGATTCCGGTGGCTCCGGCTGCGCACTATATGATGGGGGGCGTGCAAACGGACCACCAAGGGGAGACGAGCGTCAAGCGCCTGTTTGCCTGTGGCGAGGTTTCGTCCACCGGTGTACATGGAGCGAACCGCCTGGCGAGCAATTCGCTGTCCGAAGCGATTGTGTTCGGGCGGCGCATCGTCGAGCAAGTGCGGCAACTGGGCCCGTTGACGAAGTCGGGTATGAATATCGCCTGCCGGGATCACCGCCATGAGCCGGTGATCCAGCCGATCGTCGAGCGCCGGCTCAAGCTGCAAAAGGTGATGGTCCGGCAAGTCGGGCTGCGCCGGAGCAAGGATGGCCTGCTCAAAGGGCTGGAAGAGCTGAAGCGGCAGTTGCCGATCTTCGGGGCTGCGCTGCACACCCGGGAGCAGTTGGAGTTTGCGAACATGCTGACATGTGCGCTGCTGCTGGCCGAATCGGCGCTGGCCCGCGAGGAGAGTCGCGGAGGACATTACCGGGAGGATTTCCCGGAACGGGACGACGTGCGGTGGCGCAGACATATTTTAATTCACCGGGAAAAAGGAATGTTGGAGGAAATCAGCGATGATGTTTAATGGATATAATGAAGGACTGGTAGAGTCGATTCGCTCTTGGCTTAAGGAAGATGTGGGCTCCGGCGATATTTCCACCGGGGTGACGATTCCGGCCGGACATGAATCCAAAGGGATCATCCATGCTAAAGATGCCGGCGTGATTGCGGGGATCCCTGTTGCCCAGCTCGTGTTTGAGGTGGTGGATCCTATGCTCACTTTCACCCCGTTGGTGAAGGATGGAGACACTGTTGCCAAAGGAACGATTCTGGCAAAAGTGGAGGGCAGCACGCACAGTATTTTGACGGGGGAGCGGCTTGCTTTGAATTTGCTGCAGCGGCTGTCCGGTATCGCAACGCGGACTCGTGAATTTGTCGAGGTGCTTGACGGACTACCTGTCCGGTTAGTGGACACCCGCAAAACAACGCCGGGACACCGCATGCTGGAGAAGTATGCCGTGCGCACCGGCGGTGGCGCGAATCACCGCTTCGGCCTCTATGACGCCGTGATGATTAAGGATAACCATATCAAAGGGGCGGGCGGAATCGCGCAGGCGGTAAGCCGGGCGCGGGCGAACATTCCGCACACAATGACCATTGAGGTGGAGACGGAGAGTCTGGAACAGGTGGAAGAGGCATTGGCAGCCGGCGCAGATATTATTATGCTGGACAATATGTCGCCGGAACTGATGAAAGAGGCGGTACGGCGCATCAAGGCCAAGGCGCCTCATGTCAAGACGGAGGCCTCCGGAAATGTCTCGCTGCAGACCGTGCGGGGAATTGCGGAGAGCGGTGTAGACGTTATTTCCGTGGGGCGGTTAACTTATTCTTTTGAGAGTCTGGATATCAGTCTGGACTTAGGCGAAAAGAAAGAGGGGTAACGCCATGTTTCTTGTGGTAGATGTCGGCAACACTAATATCGTACTTGGCATTTACAGAGAGCGTGAACTGCTTCACCATTTTCGGATCGGTACGAACCGTCAATCCACGGTCGACGAATATGGGGTATTGATCTATAACTTGTTTCAAATGTCCAAAATCGATGTGAATGAGATCGAAGGTGTGATCATATCTTCCGTCGTTCCTCCATTGATGCATGTGCTTGAAGAGTTATGCGAAAAATACCTGCACCATAAGCCATTGGTTGTCGGGCCGGGGATCAAAACGGGGCTTAATCTGCGCTACGAGAATCCGCGGGAGGTCGGCGCGGACCGCATTGTAAACGCAGTTGCGGCGATCGAGCAGTACGGCGGGCCTCTGGTAGTCGTCGACTTCGGGACCGCGACCACGTTTGATTGCGTCGATGCAAAGGGTAACTACTTAGGCGGGGCCATTGTACCGGGTATTGGCATTTCTACGGAAGCCCTGTATCAGCGTGCGTCCAAGCTGCCGAGAATCGAACTGGAGAAGCCGAAGAAAGTCATCGGTCGCAATACCGTTCATGCGATGCAAGCGGGAATCATCTTCGGATATGCGGGCCAGGTTGACGGGATTGTAGGACGGATTCGGCTCGAGATGGAGGCGGAACCGAAGGTCATTGCAACCGGCGGATTGGCCGAGCTGATTGCGAGCGAGTCGTCCTCCATTCAGGAAGTAAACCCCTGGCTAACGCTGGAAGGGCTTCGTCTCATATACGAGCGCAATCAATAGGATTGCTTATATAAACAACAAGAATATATCTGGCAAGCTTGATAAGGGAGGCTTCATCATGGTGGACAATCAGACTGAGAAAAAAGACCGCTTAATCCGCGGGACGGCCATGGAAGGCAAGGTGCGCGCCTTCGCGGTGCGGACCACGGAACTGGTAGAAGAGCTTCGTCGCCGGCATGACACGTATCCGACGGCGACAGCGGCGATGGGCCGGACGGTCACTGCGGCGGCGATGATGGGCGCGATGCTTAAAGGGGAAGAGCGCCTATCGATCCAGGTCAAAGGCGACGGGCCGATCGGGCAGATCGTGGCTGATGCGAACGCCAAGGGTGAGGTCCGTGGTACTGTGACCCATCCGCATGTTCAACTTCCTAGCAAAAGCAAGGGCAAGTTGGACGTGGCGGGGGCGGTCGGAACGAACGGCTTCATTCACGTAACCAAGGATTTGGGGCTCAAAGACCCGTATCGCGGTAGCGTACCTCTGATTTCCGGCGAGCTCGGAGAGGACTTTACGTATTATTTTGCCGCGTCCGAACAGACTCCTTCAGCCGTAGGGCTTGGAGTACTGGTGGATACGGATTCCTCCGTCATTGTTGCTGGAGGCTTTATTATTCAACTGCTGCCTGGGCTCAGTGACCCCGAGATCGATGCGATCGAGCGGGCGGTTGGCCAGCTTCCTGCGGTGACTTCGTTGCTTGATCAGGGGCTGGAGCTGGAGGAAATGCTCCGCTGGATTTTACCGGACATAAAGGTGCTGGATGAGATGGATATCGTCTTCTCCTGCCATTGCTCCTGGGAACGTGTCGAACGGACGTTGATTAGCTTGGGCAAAGACGAACTGATTCAACTGCGCGACGAAGACAAGGAGACCGAGGTCGTTTGCGATTTTTGCAACGAGGTCTACAGCTTTGGCCAAGATCAGTTGAATGCATTAATTGAGCAAACTAAATAGATCCTGCTAAAAACACGAATGAATACTTTGCTTACCCGGGATGTAACTTAGGGGAGCAAGGTATTTTTTTTGAGCATTATTGACAACTCCGATCGGGGTTGTTAAGATATATTTAGTAAAACCAACTTGTTTACTCGGAAATAAGCTCCATACTTACTTATTACAGCAAGAATTCTGCTATTAATTTATATTGCTTTTATATTAGAGGAGGGCTTTGACATGGCAAAAGTCGTAAATAACGTAACGGATTTGATTGGCGGTACACCGCTGGTTCGGCTGAACCGCATTGTTCCGGAAGACAGCGCGGAGATTTATGTAAAGCTGGAGTACCAAAATCCCGGATCCAGCGTAAAAGACCGGATTGCAATCAGCATTGTTGAAGAAGCCGAAAAAGCGGGCAAGCTCAAGCCGGGTGGCACGATCGTGGAAGCGACAAGCGGAAATACCGGGATCGGATTAGCGCTCGTAGCTGCGGCCAAAGGCTACAAGGCCGTTATTATCATGCCGGAAACGATGAGCTTGGAACGCCGCAACCTGCTTCGCGCTTACGGGGCCGAGCTTGTGTTGACTCCGGGATCGGAAGGTATGAACGGGGCGGTGAAGAAAGCTGAGGAAATTTTGGCTGCCAACCCGGATTATTTCCTGGCCGATCAATTTAGAAACCAGGCTAACGTGAAGATTCACCGGGAGACGACCGGTCCGGAAATCGTTGAAGCGATCGAGTCGCTGGACGGCCAACTGGACGCATTCATCGCCGGAATCGGCACAGGCGGAACGATCTCAGGCGCGGGCGAAGTACTCAAAGGACGTTTCCCGGATGTGAAGATTTACGCGGTAGAACCGGCGGCTTCTCCGATCTTGGCGGGTGGCAAACCAGGCCCTCACAAAATTCAAGGACTTGGCGCCAACTTTATTCCGGAAATTCTGAATCGTGAAATTTACGATGAAATTATTCACGTGGAAAATGACGATGCCTTTGAACAAGCGCGCAAATTGGCTAAAGAAGAGGGGATTCTCTCCGGTATTTCTTCCGGTGCGGCCATATCTGCTGCCCTTAAAGTGGCTAAAGAACTGGGTAAAGGCAAACGGGTTGTTGCTATCATCCCAAGTAACGGTGAACGTTACCTGAGCACACCACTTTACAATTTCGAAGCTTAAGCTGAACTTCATCAAGAATAGATGGGATTTAATGAAGTAATTTGATCTCTGCTACTGCCCTCACGGCTGTTCTTTTATGGACCCGTGGGGGTTGTTTGTGTTTTCAAAGTACCGGGGTTTTAGTATACTAGCTAGCAATAAGTTGAAGAAATCAGATGCATCGAGAATAAAAAAAGAGTGAAGCTGGGGGATCAAGCGGCGGATGGAGACGATAATATCGCAAGAGCAGTGGGAAGCTTGGGTAGCGGAAGGAGAATGCACACTGCTTCCCTATGCCGTAAAATATCGGCCTGCCGGCGGCTTGCCCGCCAACTGGAGGGAAGCCTGGGAACAAGCGGGGCCTTATTCTTTTGTCTTGGAGAGCGGAAAGGGAGGCAGGTATACCTTTCTCGGCATGAATCCATTGTCCGTGATCCGCGGTAAAGGCAATAGCGCGGTGATCCAAGATAGGAGGACCGGTGTTAAAGAAGAAGTGGAAGGTAAGCCTTTGGCGTTGCTGCGGCAATGGATGAGCCCCTACAAGTCTCCTTTTGTGGCGGTACTGCCTAAGTTTTGCGGGGGAGCTGTCGGCTTCCTTGGTTACGATATCGCCCGGTCGCTGGAGCGTTTGCCGCATCTGGCCAAGGACGATTTAGGGCTGGATGATTATATTTGGATGCGTTTTGAAGAGCTTTGGATATGGGATCAGGCTGAAACTACACTATACGCGATTATTCACCATGGTACGGACGAACTTGCCTCTTTGGAGGAGGCATATGTGCAAGCTGAGCAGCGGGCTATTGTAATGATCGAGTTATGGGAGGATATTTGCGCTTCCGAGACGACTGAAGAACCAGAAGCCATCATGCCGACGATAGACTTGAAGGATAGAAGCAGCAATCAGAAGCTTCCGGATTTGACGGACAGGACCGGGGATGAGTTTGAAGGTGCGGTGTACTCGATGTCCCCGGAGGATTTTGAGAAAGCGGTATGTCGTATACAGGAATATATCAGTGCTGGAGATGTGTTTCAGGTCAATCTGTCTTTGAGACAGGGGTTCAAAATGACCTCTTCCCCGGAGTCGGTTTATGAGTGGCTGCGCAGGATCAACCCATCTCCATATATGGGTTTGCTGCGCTTTCCCGATCTACAACTTGTCTCGGCCTCCCCTGAACTTCTGGTCAAGCTGGAGCAGGGCCGGATGAGTACCCGCCCGATTGCGGGGACCCGGCGGCGCGGAGCGACGGCGGAAGAGGATGCCGGGATGGAAGCGGAACTGCTGAGCAGCGAAAAAGAGCAGGCCGAGCATATCATGCTCGTCGACCTTTTGCGGAACGACTTGGGCCGCGTTGCGGAATATGGGTCGGTTCGCGTTAGTGAGTTGCTCTGTATTGAGCATTACTCGCATGTGATGCACCTGGTATCCGAGGTGGAGGCGAACTTGCCGCCGGACAAGACTGCCTTTGACGCTATTGCTGCCGTATTTCCCGGAGGGACGATCACCGGGGCGCCGAAAGTC
>DJTQ01000203.1 GCA_002439285.1 Paenibacillaceae bacterium UBA6304 | reverse complement strand
GCTCGAATTGCTTAGACCGGGCGTCACGGAATGGGATATGGCGCTGGAACTGGAGACTTTTATGCGTAAAAACGGCGCATCGGGTACTTCTTTCGAAACCATTATCGCATCGGGTGTACGTTCAGCTATGCCGCATGGGGTAGCGAGCAGCAAAGTCATTCAGAAGAACGAATTCGTAACACTGGATTTCGGGGCGCTGATGAACGGTTATTGTTCGGATATTACGCGTACCGTATTTATCGGGGAACCCTCCGCGAAGCATCGTGAAATTTATGACATTGTTCTTGAAGCCCAGCTTCATACGCTGGAATTCCTTCGTCCGGGTATGACAGGCCGCGAAGGAGATGCATTGGCCCGCGATATTATTACGCGTTACGGGTACGGTGATCAGTTCGGCCATAGTACAGGCCATGGCCTTGGTATGGAAGTCCACGAGAATCCGCGTGTCTCGAAATTGAGCGACACGGTCCTTGAGCCGGGAATGGTCGTAACGGTTGAACCGGGCATTTACATACCGGGATTCGGCGGTGTCCGCATAGAGGACGATGTTGTTGTGACAGAGACCGGGGTCCGGCGTTTGACCGAATCGACCAAGGAATTTATCGTTTTAAGTTAAGTATGTAATGCAAGGATGAGGTTTGGGTAATTTTATATTAATAATAAATAGTTTGACCCACTTGAGGAGGTTCTTTTGTGATTTCAGTAAACGATTTTAAAACAGGCTTAACCGTTGAGGTTGACGGCGATATTTTTACAGTTCTTGATTTCCAGCATGTTAAACCAGGTAAAGGCGCAGCTTTTGTTCGCTCTAAATTGAAAAATCTCCGCAACGGCAACACCGTGGAGAAAACTTTCCGTGCCGGCGAAACCATCGGACGCGCATTGATCGAGAACCGTGACGTGCAATATCTGTATGCTAGCGGCCAGGAACATGCATTTATGGACAACGAAACTTATGACCAGTTCACTTTGACGGAAGAACAGCTGAAATGGGAGCTGAACTTCCTGAAGGAAAATATGAACGTGAAGATCGTCAGCTATCAAGGCGAAATTCTCGGTATCAACTTGCCGAACAGCGTTGAACTGCGCGTTGTTGAGACCGAGCCGGGAATTAAAGGAAATACGGCTACTGGAGCAACTAAGAACGCTAAAGTTGAAACCGGGCTTAACGTTCAAGTTCCGCTCTTTATTAATGAAGATGATGTACTATTGATCGATACCCGCGAAGGAAAATATATTTCCCGCGCATAGTTGTGTGCTTGGCTGATGTACCGGTATACCGAAGAGTATGTCCCGGGTACCTTCCTCCATCCTTATTGGATGGGGGATTTTTTTCGATAATCAGAGATTTTGTTGTATTGTCATCAAAAGCATTGACTTCCTTCTAGGCTTTCGTATTATACTGGTTTAAAGCGTTACGTTAGAAAAATGCAAAGCTGCTTGCTTGCAAGCTTGCAGGATAGGATGAGTATATTAGGGAGGGTCCGATTTGGCTTTATACGTAATGAAATTCGGAGGAAGCTCTGTAGGAGATACGGAGCGGATGCAGCGCGTTGCAAAACGCGTCGTGGAGAAACAAGAGGATGGGCATCAAGTAATGGTAGTCGTCTCTGCGATGGGAGATACCACGGATGACCTGATCGATCAGGCGAAATTATTGAATAATGATCCTCCGTTGCGGGAAATGGATATGCTTATGACGACCGGTGAGCAAATCTCGATCGCGCTTTTATCGATTGCGATTCATCAGCTAGGCTCCAAAGCGATGTCGTTTACAGGCTGGCAGGCGGGATTCCGTACAGAATCCGTACACGGGAAGGCTCGAATCACGGACATCCGTCCAGACCGCGTAAAGCAGGCGCTGGAGGCGGGAAATATCGTAATCGTGGCCGGATTCCAGGGGATGACGGAAGAAGGGGAAATCACCACCTTCGGACGCGGCGGCTCTGATACGACTGCCGTAGCTTTAGCGGCGGCGACCTCTGCGGATTTCTGCGAGATTTATACGGATGTCGATGGCATTTATTCCACGGATCCCAGAATAGTTAAGAATGCGCGCAAGCTGGATGAAATTTCTTATGACGAGATGCTTGAGCTGGCAAATTTGGGCGCGGCCGTGCTCCATCCACGTGCGGTGGAATATGCCAAGCACAATCAGGTCCGCCTCGTTGTCCGCTCCAGTTTTAACCATAATGAAGGTACAGTAGTCAAGGAGGAAGTCAATATGGAACAAGGTGTAGTTGTTAGCGGTATAGCTTACGATAAAAATGTAGCCCGCATCAGCATTCTCGGCGTATCTCACGTCCCTGGTGTACTGGCGAAGGTATTCGGATCTCTCGCCGAGGCTAAAATTGACGTTGATATTATCGTGCAGAGCGGTGTACAGGACGGCAGAGCGGATTTTAGCTTCACTGTGGCCCTGTCCGACCGTGAGAAGGCATTGAACGTGCTTGGCGGAATTCGCGGAGAGTTGCCGTTCCAGGAAGTTACTTCTGAAGACAATCTCGTTAAAGTGTCGATCGTCGGTGCCGGTATGGTGAGCCACCCCGGGGTGGCCGCTCAAATGTTCGACGTGATTTCCAAAGAGGGCGTAAACATTAAAATGGTCAGCACCTCGGAAATCAAAGTATCCTGCGTTATTGAAGGCAATAAGCTAAACGAGGTCGTTAAGGCACTTCACACCGCATATGGCCTCGATACGCAAAGTCAAGTCTTTGTAGGCGGACCTCAGGACCGCCGGTAGTAAGCGGGCCTTTTAATCCAATGAATAAACATAGATGAATGAGCTATCAATGGGGCGGTATTCCGCTTCAACGATAGCTCTTTTTTTGGATATAGCAGGGCAGAATCAAGATCGAATGCGACTTATCCGATCTAAGAATGTGCAGAGTTTCTTGATTGCGGGGGATCCCATGAGCAGTTTTAAACTGAAGAAAAAATCTCTAAATACTGTGCGATAGTGGAAAAATAGATCAATGTAGAATAGAAGAGGGAATGGGTATGGGGTGGAAAGTTTACGGCCCGCCTTTAAAGTCGTGTTCTGACCCTATAATAAATTCAACAAGAACACAACTTTAACAGCGGATGAAACCCCATACCCATCCCTCCTCACGCACAAACGTAGAAGTCCCCACCCCAACGACGCCGTCAGGCGTTTTTTTGTTTGAACCTCTCTACTCGTGGATTCTGGCAGGATCTCTTCAACCTAATAGAAATAAAACGGAAATCTTAGGCATATCGATAATAGAGCACATGGGACAAGAAGGAGGTCATTATGCTTGATAAATTCGTAACCGGCATGGCTTCGCTCAGGATCTTCTCGGGAACGATCGAAATATTGGCCGCACTGCTCATGCTGAAACTGGGGCGTGTCGACAAAGCGCTTGCGGTAAATTCGGCACTGGCATTTGTAGGTCCAAGCGTTTTGATTATTACGACCTCGATCGGGCTGGCGGGCATGGCGGATAAGCTGTCCTGGGGGAAGATGATATGGATCGGTTGCGGGGTTGCCTGTCTCTTAATCGGCATTTTGAAGAAATGATAGATTTACCGTCATAAAGACAAAGTACAAGCATAAATATGATGTATAACCCAAAGGATGATTCGACATTTCGAATTAAGAGAATGAACGCTTGGGGGTACGCTTATGGACCAAAGCTGGTTAACCGTATTTCCCGATAATCTCCGGACCTTGCTGGCCAAGCTCCCGCCCAGTCTTTACGCAGGTCTGGAAGAGGTGCGAATCCGGGAGGGGCGCCCGCTTGAAGTAAACGCAGCCGGTCGTTACTATTTTCTTACTCCCGAGGGGGGGATGACCCGTGAACCCGGTGCAGCTTTTATTCCGGGGAAACAAGACGCTAACCGTTTGCTGGATCTGATCACGAACCACTCTCTCTATACGATGGAAGAGGAGCTTCGCAAAGGCTTTATCACCATTGCGGGCGGACATCGGATCGGACTTGCCGGCAGAACTGTCCTTAGCGGGGGCAAGGTAGAGCATCTTCGGGATATCAGCGGATTCAATATCCGGATCGCGCGGGAAGTCCGCGGAATTGCCGACCCGATCCTGCCGCATCTTCTGGACTTTAAACATCAAAGCGTGCTTCATACCCTGATTCTCTCTCCCCCCCAGCATGGGAAGACCACTTTGATTCGCGACCTGGCGCGGCAGATCAGCAGCGGAACCTGGGGACATACCGAGGCGAAGTGGCCAGGCCTGAAGGTAGCGGTAATCGATGAACGATCCGAAATCGCAGGAAGCAAGCGTGGAGTTCCCAGTTTTGACGTAGGCCCCAGAACGGATGTCATGGATGGCTGTCCAAAAGCGGAAGGGATAATGATGATGATCCGTTCCATGTCGCCGGATGTGCTGATTGTGGATGAAGTGGGGAGGCCGGAAGATGGGGAAGCATTGGCCGAAGCGCTGCATGCCGGAGTGCGCGTCATCGCTACGGCCCACGGTTCAAGCGTCGAAGACCTGGCTTCCCGTCCGGCGTTGTCGAAGCTGTTTGAGGCTTCTTTCTTCCAAATGTACGCAGTCGTGAGGCGAACAGAGCGCGGAATGGCTTTTCGTCTTTGGGACGAAAAGAGGAGGAGGGTGCAGGATCCGGAATGGAAGGGCAGGGAAGAGCATGCTTAAGATACTCGGAGCCGTTCTGGTCATTACGGCAGCCACGATCTCCGGATGGATTCAAGCAAGGCAGTACGCGAACCGGCCCAACCAGATTC
>DJTQ01000206.1 GCA_002439285.1 Paenibacillaceae bacterium UBA6304 | reverse complement strand
AATTGTATGGCATTATTACTAAAGGGAAAGGCGGAGGCATGATGCCTTCCTTCAAAGATAAATTGAAGGAAGATGAAATCGCTAACGTCGCCATGTGGCTTTCCGAGAAAAAATAGCGGACTAAACAAAGTACGCCCGCCGGGACTTCATGTCCCCGGCGGGCGTTTTTCTGATATTCTGATATTCGCTTCGGCGGTTCCTGTTCTTCCTACCAGCCTAACCGGCAGTTCACGCTTTCTCGAATGCTTCGTTATATTGTTGGGCTTCCTTGATATCTACCGCCGTTATTCCACCCTCTTCCCAGGATGTCAAACGAAGCGTCACCGTTTTGTGGTCAATGGTTATAAAAGGATGGTGATTGAAAGCTTCCGATATGGCGGCTACCTCATCGACAAACGCAATCCCCTTCATAAAATTGGAGAATGTATATTTGCGGATGATCCAACGTCCCTCCTCCAGTTCCCAACCTTCCAGCCTTTCCAAATGCGCTTCTACTTCTTGCGGTGTAAACGGCATTATTCTCCCTCCCGTTCTTAAAACTTCCACTCCTATGTAAGCCTGCATTATAGGGTTTCATAATCGACAGTCTTGGCAATATCCCTCGTACCTATTTATTGTATTCCTCTCTAAGAAAGTTCATGCGAAGGGAATCCATCGATCATGCCACTGCCATCATGGCAGCGACACCTCTTCTTTACTTCCAAGCTTATATTTTACCATGCTCTATCCGATATTCCAAAATTGCGATACTTTGTCATACCAGCATGACGGAGGTTAGCTCCTCTTCTCCGATCAGGAAGTTAATCCGGTGTCCTTCCGGATCGTGGATCACCACAGCACTTCCTACGGAAATTACCGGCTCGGTACCAAGGGCAAAGAATAAATCCTCAGCAAGCGCTTCCTGGACCTCTAGTCTCTCCTCATCGGAGAGCCCGTGCCATTCCAAGGCCTCCATTTCAAAAAATTTATAGCTATCGGGAATACGGCCAACCGCCGCCGTCAAATCCGCCAAAATATACTCATAATCTCTTCCGTGCTTTACGCCCATTGCCTAACGGCTCCCTTCATCTTCCTAATTTCAGACTCTATTCTTATTATACCGGAAAAAACACCTTAAAAAAAAAGGGAATTCTGTCGATAAAAAAGATAAACCGTTTTTCGGATTGACTGGTAATGTCCGATGTCCCCAGCAAGGATGCGGGAGACAGAAAAATGGAATCAATTATCTCAAGGACGAGGTGTGCAATGGAAATTTCAACAATTATTGGACTTATTCTCGGTTTTGTCGCCCTTATCTTAGGTATGTTCTTGAAGGGCGCACCTATTGAAAGTCTGGTCTCCAACCCCGCAGCTTTTGTAATTATCTTCGTGGGAACGGCAGCCACGTTATTTGTGGCCTTCCCGCTCTCCGAGATTAAGAAATTCCCTGCGTTGCTAAAACTAACGATCGTTAAACCCAAGATGATCAGTAAAGGTGAATTGATCACTCTTTTTATGGAATGGGCCACGATCACACGCCGTGAAGGCCTTCTTGCGTTGGAAGCCAAGGTGGAAGAAATCGATGATGACTTTCTTCGCGGCGGCATGCGGATGATTATTGACGGCAATGATCAGGACTTCGTCCAGGACGTGCTTACGGAAGATATCGCCGCCACTGAAGAACGACATAGAGCTGGCGCGCAAATTTTCTCCCAGGCCGGGATGTACGCTCCTACCCTGGGGGTACTCGGTGCCGTCGTCGGCCTGATCGCCGCGCTATCCGATATGAGTGATATCGAGAAATTGTCCCATGCTATTTCCGGCGCTTTTATCGCTACCGTATTCGGTATCTTTACCGGTTATGTGATGTGGCACCCGATCGCCAATAAATTGAAGCGTCTCTCCAAGAAAGAGATGGAAGTACGGCTGATGATGGTGGAAGGCTTGCTCTCCATCCAATCCGGTGTTTCGACGATCGCGATTCAACAAAAACTGGCCGTATTCCTGACCCCTGCCGAGCGTGCGCAAATTATAGAAAAGGGGGCGGGTCAAGGTGAGCAAAAAGAATAAAAGGCATCAGGAACACGAGGAGCATTCCGACGAAAGTTGGCTGTTACCTTATTCTGACTTGATGACCCTTCTCCTTGCTCTGTTTATCGTCTTGTTCGGAATGAGTACGGTCGATGCCCAGAAGTTCCAAGAAATGAGTGAGGCGTTTCAAAGCGTGCTTACCGGTGGATCGGGAGTGCTTGATCAGAACTCAATGAGCAGTAATACGAAGAACTCCATTAGCGATAATGAGATTCCCAAGCCTTCTTCTAACGGGCTGATGAACAAGAAGAGTGAACTGATGCGCCAGGAGCAGGAGAACCTCGAATCCCTAAAGAAACAGCTCGATACGTATATCAAGGCTAACGGGTTGACCGATCAGCTGGATACCAAGCTCAATCAGTCGCAGTTGATGATCACGATCAGTGACAACGCGCTCTTCCCTTCCGGCGAAGCGGAAGTCAAGCCTGATGCGCGGATTTTGGCCAAGGCCATTTCGGCCATGCTTCAGGAATTCCCTGACTATGAGGTCATCGTCTCCGGTCATACCGATAATGTTCCGATCTCGAATCATGAGTTCCCGTCCAACTGGGACCTCAGCTCGGTCCGAGCCTTGAATTTCATGAAAATCTTGCTGTTGAACGACCAGCTCGATCCCAAGAAATTCAGCGCTATCGGTTATGGGGAATATCATCCGGTCTCCAGCAATACAAACAATGTAGGACGCGCCCAGAACCGCCGCGTTGAAGTATCGATCATCCGGAAATATCAGGACGGAGATCAGCAGATTGGTATGCCGGCAACACATTAAGGTTACCTGACACAAGCTAATATCAAAGAAGGGCAGCCCTAGCGGGCTGCCCTTCTTGTTTTAACGCTCTATTTTACATAAGTGAATATCCCAGAGTCTCACCCAGCTCTCGCTTCTCCTGTTCCGTCAGGTCGCGCCAGGTGCCTATTTTCTGATGACCCAAATGAATATTCATAATTCGGATCCGTTGCAATTTCTGTACCTCGTATCCGAGGGCACTACACATCCGGCGAATTTGCCGGTTCTTCCCTTCCGTCAATATAAGCCGGAACACCCGATCCGTTATGCGGGTAATCTTGCAGGGCAAAGTCATTTCTCCCAGAATCTTAACCCCTTCTCCCATCGCTTTCAGAAAGGATGGAGTAATAGGTTTGTCCACTGTAACGACATATTCCTTTTCATGCTTCCCTTCGGCCCGTAAAATCTTATTAACGATATCTCCGTCGCTGGTAAGCAGAATCAGTCCTTCCGAATCCTTATCCAGCCGGCCGATTGGAAAAATACGCTTATCATGGCCGACAAAATCAACAATATTTCCGCGGATATGCCGCTCTGTCGTACTCGTAATGCCTACTGGCTTGTTCAGGACAATGTATACATGCTGATCCAGCTTTTCCTTAAGAGGCTTGCCGTTGATACGGACATCGTCGCCTTCTTGCGCCTGGCTACCCAGCAAGGCTGGCTCCCCGTTGATCGTTACTTTCCCGGACTCTACCAGCCTGTCCGCTTCACGTCTGGAGCAATATCCTGTTTCACTAATAAATTTATTGATTCTCACTTCATTTGTCACCCTTCACGCTAAACTGATCTTGTTCGTTATGTCTTCCGGCTTGTTGGCCTCACCCACCATCGGCAAGGTGATCGTTACTACGGTGCCCTTACCAACTTCGCTGTCGATTCGCAGGACTCCCTTATGCCCTTCAATAATCCGTTGCGTTACCATTAGACCGAGGCCTGTTCCTTTTTCTTTGTTGGTATAAAACGGTTCACCGAGTTTCTCCAGTCTTTCCTTCGAGATCCCTTCACCCTCATCCTTAATCCGAATAACGGCTTCTCGTCCATTATCTCCATCAAGGTAAAGTGTAATGGTACCCCCATTGGGCATGGATTCCATGGCATTCTTCAATATATTGATGAACACCTGCTTTAATTGGTTCTCCTCACAGTGTACCAGAATGGACGAAGATGAGAAATAAGTCTGGAACTCGATATTATGTAAATGAGCTTCACTATCCAACAGGGAGACGACATCTCCCAAAGTGAACCGGACATCCTTAATCTCGTATTGTACCGCCTGAGGTTTGGCGAGAATCAAAAACTCGCTCACGATCAGATTGATCCGGTCCAGCTCGGACAGCATGATATCCGTATGCATTTGATTAATCACCTTAGTCCGCTGCTGCATCTGCAGAAACCCGCGCAGTGTCGTAAGCGGATTGCGTATTTCATGAGCGACCCCGGCAGCCAATTGCCCGACGGTCGTTAATTTCTCCGAGCGGCGAAGCAACTCCTCCATTTTATTATGCTCCGTCATATCCCGGGAGATGCTGATAAATGCCACGATCAGTCCATCTTCATCATACACCGGTGATTCGCTAATACTGACATGCACCTCGGTGCCGTCTTTGCGCAGTCGTACCGTCTCCGTCAGGACGAAAGGCCTGCCCCGCCCGATTTGTTTGGACCACCCTTCCCGTTCGTCCGCCATTGAAGGCGGTATAAACTCCAGATTGGATCCCACAATCTCCTCGCTGGTCCAGCCGAACAGTTCCTCAAAGGCCGAGTTTACCCGCAGGATGCTCCCATCCAAATCCGTAACATGGATAGCATCCGCCGTCTGATTAATAATCGACTCCAAGTGTTCCTTCATTAGCCGGTTCTCTTCATTCTTCTTCCTTAATACCGTCATGTAATGGCCCATGCTATCTGCCATGGTATCAATTTTCCGGGCCAATTGGCCTAACTCATCTTTTCTGTTGAGTTGTATACGGGTATTAAAGTCTCCTGTGGAGAGTTGGCTGACCTTGATCAGAATTTCCCGAATAGGCCGAATAAGTTCACCTGCCAAAATATAACTGACAAGTATAATGATTAGTAATAAAAGAAGGGAAATGGACAACTGACTCCACATCTGCTTAGAAATGGCCGATGAAATCGGTTCGTAACTGGATATAATCCGAATTACATAGGGCTGTTGATATAGCGGCTGCACAGGAATAAAACTATCCAGAACCCGCCGGCCCCCGATCTTCGTTACATAAAGCTGCGAGTCCCCTTTCTGTAGAACCTTATAGGCTCTGTCGGTAACTAGTGCATCATTTTTAAATTGATATGTACCAAACAATAGGGTTTGTCCCTGTCCGAACAAGTTCGGATTAATTCCCGTGATTTCAAGCAACTCGCTGTTGGCATTCATGGATTCCTGAGAGATCCGTGCCGGGCTTGTCATACTCAGTATCTCTTCAATGAATTTTGGATCTATCCCTAAATCTGTTCCATTCTTGATATATTCGTATACGGAACGACTTTGCTCGACAGCCATAGCGATCTGCTTGGCAATCAGTATCATATTGGCTTCACTGTCCTGACGCAGATTATCCCGGGTCGTAAAGAAGCTGAGAACGATATTTATCGTAAGCAGCGCTACAGCAAAAGCGGTCATAATCAGTGAAAGCTTGATTTTAATCGACAAGATATCTCCTCCCCCTTCATCAATATATGGGGATATTTGGAATGGTTCGACACTATTCTCATCATACCTGTAACAACAAGTTTTGCAAAGACGTTGAATTTCCCAGATGCATTCCCTACAATAAGTAAAAATACCTATTTATCACCCTTATAACTTAGAATTAAAAAGTTATGCACATTTTATATACATATCAACAGTAGTAAAGTCGGATATGTGAATAAGCTTGGGGATAAATACGAGGTTGTCCACAGTGTTGTCCACAACATGTTAACGACGAATATTTGTTCGTCGAACAACCGGTGTTGAACCCTACTAAGGAGTTGATCTGTTTATGCCGCTACCCTTTATTCCCGAGCCTCCCCCTTCAACGCGATCTCATGAGCATTGGATGCTGGAGGCTATAAATGAAGCTCAAAAGGCGGAAGCCATCGGGGAGGTACCCATTGGCGCAGTGATTGTCTTCGGCGACCAAGTTGTCGGACGAGGCCACAATTTAAGGGAAAGCTCCAAGGACGGAACGGCGCATGCCGAGATGATTGCGATTCGTGAAGCAAGCGAAACACTCGAAGCCTGGCGCCTTCTGCACTGCCGGTTATATGTTACCCTAGAGCCGTGCCCCATGTGCTCGGGTGCTATCGTCCAATGCCGAATCCCTCAAGTCATCTATGGAGCTCCCGATCCCAAGGCGGGCTGTGCGGGAACCCTCATGAATCTGCTGCAGGAGCCTCGCTTTAATCACCGGACCGAGGTGATCTCGAATGTAATGCAGGAAGAATGCTCGCAACTGCTCACTCAGTTCTTCCGCAAGCTCCGGAAGAAACCGTAAGGAATGGGACACCAGTCAGCCAACCAGTCTCCCGCGTGCCTGACTGCCTGTCTACCGCATCACTAGCTAACAACAAAAAACGTGTGAATCCTAGGATTCACACGTTTTTATCATTGGGATGCCAACTAACTTAGTAGCCGAGGCCGCCCATTTCTTCTTCGAATTGGTCCATCGTGAGGACGTCTGTCGGAATACCGATCGAGAAGGCTGGTTTCTCATTGATCTTGCTGAAAGTACTCTTCATTTGCAGCACCAGCTTAACTTTCTCGTTCGTTTCCGGATCATTAATTTCAACGTCGGTGTTCATATCTGTATAAGAAGGATAGTTATCTTTATCAATCGCCGTGTTCACGGTAAAGGTATTAATCTTCAAATAATCCTTCATCTCATCCAACGCTTTGCCGAGCTCATCCTGATTACCCTCTTGCAGTTCTTTCTTCATTTCTTCGATATCGGAGGATTCCAGGTTCAACATTGTGCGATATTCCTCTTTGCCGAGAATATCGAGCACTTTCGGCAGTGCCTTGTTAATTAAGATCGTTAAAGCTTCCTTAACGTTATCATTAGTAACGCTGAATTGAACGACTTGCTTCGCTTTGTACCCATCCGGAAGCTCTACGTCCTTCGGCTCAACATTCTTGAAATAGGTTGCTGAGTCGTATTCGGCCAGAACCGCACTGGAAACTTCGCCTGCGAGCTTCTGCGTTTTCTCAGTGTTAAACATATCCGGGTTGAATTCCTCGCCGCTTTCCTCAGCCAATTCCTTCAAGTCCATGACCAGGAATTTTCCGACTACACTCTCCGGCATAGGCAGGAACGGAATGTTTGGAATCTTGATATACATTTTCTCCGTCGTCATCACGATCGGGATTGTAATTGTCGTGGACATATCGCCAGTCAATTTAACTTCCAGCGTAGCCTCAGTTTGCATCGGATCCTTTTGGTAAATCTGACTCACATTGATTTCCGCATTCTTCAGCATGGAGATTACGGCTCCCATTTCGGAATTATCCGCAGATGCTGCATCAATGGTCAAGTCCACAATCTTAATCTGATTCGTAGCTACATATGAATCCATTTTCAACGCCTGAATTGCAGCGCTCCCCAGCGCCTCTTTAGGCTCTTTTTTGGTATTACAACCGGACAGCACCAGAACTGCCGACATGATCAATACCAAAGCTGACATATAAAACTTTCTTGACATTACAAACCCCTCTCCGTCCTCAAAGACATGCAAATTTATACAAACTCTCCATATCATAAACCATTTTCATGTGAGCGGAAACCCATTTCTGAAAAATTTAGTGAATTGCATTCTTCTTGAAACGTCCGCCTTTCACGTCATGGATATTTCCTACAGCCAAAAACGCATTTTCATCAAAATGATTTACAATTTCTTTCAATTTCGCTTCTTCCAAACGAGTGACTACGCAGAAGATAACCTTTTTCGGATCGCCGGAAAAACCGCCTTCACCGGACAAATAAGTAACGCTCCGACCTAACCGATTTACGATAGCATCGCCGATTTCTTCAATCTGATCACTAATGATCCAAGCGGATTTCGACTCGTTTAACCCATCTACCACGATATCAATCGTTTTATAAGCAATGTAATATGCCAGCAGTGAGAACAATGCACGTTCCCAACCGAACACGAATCCGGCGCTCAGCAGGATAAAAAAGTTAAAGAACATAATAATTTCACCGACAGAAAAGGGGGACTTGCGCGAGATAAGAATCGCCACAATTTCGGTACCGTCCAGCGAACCGCCGAACCGGATTACAATCCCAGTACCCAAACCTAGCAAAATACCGCCAAATACGAATGCCAGCAGTGTGTCCGTCACAAACGGATCTACGGGATGAAGCAGGGCTGTGCCGACAGACATGACAGTAATGCCAACCAACGTGGAAATTGCAAAGGTTTTACCAATTTGCTTGTAACCGACTATCAGAAAAGGGAGGTTAAAGAGGAACAAGAATATACCCAGTGGTAAATTGGATAAATAAGAGGACATGACAGATATGCCGGTGACCCCGCCGTCTGTAATCTTGTTAGGAACAAGAAACAGCTCAAGAGCGACAGATACCAAGATGGCACCGATAACTATAAAGATAAATCTGAGCACTATGCTGCCCAAACTCTTCTTTTTGTGCTGACGTGGTTCGTTCTTCATAAATTTCTCCGGGGAAGGGATGTTAGACTCTACAAGATTCAATCGCATCACGATCCTTTCAAAAAAAAGTATAGTTTTTCTCCATCTCTCCATTTCATCAAACATCGGTTAAATCTAATTAGCCCTATCTTTATTATGACATTTTATGAGCTTCGTGTCTTGCTTAATTCAGAATTGGTATATAAAATAATCTGCCGGATACTTAAAAACCCCGACATCTTATGCCGGGGTAGCCCTTTAGCTAACTAACTTTTAAATTCTAAACTTCTAACTTCCTTCCGGATTGTTGTGGCTCACATGATTCCCGGTTTTGACCTTTTTGGAGCCGGACAACGGTTCAGGACCTCCATGTCCCCGCTCCCGGTTTCGGTTCGTATCCGGCTGGGTTCCGGGCGTAGTGTATGTCTTCGGCTTGCTCACCAGAGACTCCCCCTTCCTATAGGATGCATTACTTACTGTATTAACCTGCAACATTCAAGCCCGGCTTATACTGTTAAATTCATCTATACACGGTAACGGAGAGGAGCGCGATAAACAAAAAAGAGAGCGACTCATCGCCCTCTCAAAGATTTTCATATTAAAAATATAACTGGCGGAGAGGATGGGATTCGAACCCATGTGGGCTTGCACCCTAACGGTTTTCAAGACCGCCCCGTTATGACCGCTTCGGTACCTCTCCAAAAGTGAATCTGATTCGCGTAACAAATCAGATTCTATCACAGACTAGAAACGATATCAAGCTATTTCCGCTTGGAAATTACAGCTATATTACCCATATAAGGTCGCAGCACTTCCGGAATTTCCACACTGCCGTCCTCAAGCTGGTAATTTTCCAAAATAGCGGCAACCGTGCGCCCTACTGCCAACCCCGATCCGTTCAACGTATGCACGAATTCCGGTTTGGACTTCGGCTCTGGGCGGAAGCGGATGTTTGCCCGGCGGGCCTGGAAATCCTCTACGTTCGAGCAAGAGGAGATTTCGCGGTATACGCCGCTCTCCGGCAGCCATACTTCAAGGTCATAAGTCTTGGCAGCCGTAAAGCCAAGATCTCCTGTGCACAGCGCCAGGACCCGGTAAGGCAGATTCAATAATTGCAGCACACGTTCCGCGTTAGCGGTCATTTGCTCCAGCTCATCATAAGACGTTTCAGGATGAACGATCTTAATCATTTCCACCTTATTGAACTGGTGCTGGCGAATCAATCCCCGCGTATCCCGCCCAGCAGCTCCGGCTTCGGAACGGAAACATGAGCTATATGCCACATACTTGCGAGGCAAGTCTTCGGCGCTCAAAATCTCGTCACGATGATAGTTCGTCACCGGCACTTCCGCCGTCGGAATCAGATAATAGTCGCTTTCCGTTAGCTTGAAGAGATCCTCCTCAAACTTAGGGAGCTGCCCGGTTCCGTAAAGGCTATCCCGGTTCACAATGTATGGCGGCAGCATCTCTTCATATCCGTGGTCATTGCTGTGCAGATCCATCATAAAACTGATCAGCGCACGCTCCAAGCGCGCACCCAACCCTTTATAAAAAGTAAACCGTGATCCGGTCACCTTCGCCCCGGCTTCAAAGTCGAGGATTCCAAGTTCCACAGCAACGTCCCAATGCGCTTTTGGCGTGAAGTTAAAATTTCTTGGCTCGCTCCAACGGCGAATCTCCACATTTTCATCTTCCGAAGCACCTACCGGTACACTGCTGTTAGGGATGTTCGGAATATTCATTGTCAATTCATCGATTTTGGCTTCAAGCTCGCGAACTTCATCGTCTAACTGCTTGATCCGGTCACCCACCTCACGCATTTCAACGATCAGCTCATCCGCATTTTCTTTGTTTTTCTTCCGCTGCGCTACTTCAGCCGATACATTATTACGGCGGTTTTTAAGGGCTTCGCTCTCTTGCAGCAGCTCCCGGCGTTTCTCATCAAGCTGCGGAAACTCCGCGATTAAAAATAGTGATTTCCCCCGGTTCTTCAGTGCCTCTTCGACACGCGCATAATCATTTCGCAATATTTTAACATCCAACATGGTGGTCCCTCCTAGAATCATCCCGCTTACAGCTTAGAAAAGAAAACAACCCTAACCCTTGGATAAGAGTCAAGGTTCACATATAGCCTTTATTTCACGACCGCCTGGCTCGCCTTGATCATCTCTAAAAAATAAGTATGAAGGGAATGGTCATCCGTCAATTCCGGATGAAAGGATGACACCAGCAAATGACCCTGACGGGCAGTTACGATCTCATCCTTATATGTGGATAACACATCCACTTCCTTACCGACCTCCGTAATGAGGGGCGCACGAATAAACACAGCACGCAGCGGTTCCTCCAGCCCCTTCACTTCCAGATCGGTCTCAAAGCTCTCCCGCTGGCGGCCAAAAGCATTACGGGAAACCCTGATATTCATCAGTTCGAGGTGGGCTTCTTCCCCACCTTCGATTTCTTTGGCCATAACGATCAGCCCGGCACAGGTTCCGAAGATAGGTTTCCCTAGGTCTGAAAAGGTCCGGATCGTATCCATAAAACCGTATTTACGCATCAGTTTCCCGATGGTCGTGCTTTCGCCGCCGGGAATAATTAATCCCCCAAGCTCCTGCAATTGTTCGGGATGCTTAATGGCAACGCCCTCAGCGCCAGCATTCTCAATGCTTCTTATATGCTCCGCTACGGCGCCTTGAAGCGCCAATACGCCTACCTTCATCTTCTACCCTTCTTTCCCTGCACAGGCTGCCTGACCCTTATCTAGCGCCGACAAAACTACACGCTGCTTTTACCTATTACCAGCCGCGGTCCGACATCCGTTCGGCCGGACTCAACTTCGAAATTTCGATGCCTTTCATCGGGGTTCCCAAATTCTTGGATACTTCGGCGATCAATTTGTAATCGGTGTAATGCGTCGTCGCCTCCACAATGGCACGGGCAAATTTCTCCGGGCTGTCGGATTTGAAAATCCCCGAACCGACAAATACGCCGTCCGCACCCAGATACATCATCAAAGCAGCATCCGCCGGGGTCGCCACCCCGCCCGCTGCAAAATTGACGACCGGCAATTTGCCGTTCTCGTGCACTTCCAGCAGCAGGTCATACGCCACACCCAGATTTTTTGCTTCTGCGTACAGCTCGTCCTTCGACATATTTGCTACTTTACGGATTTGACTATTGATCAAACGCATGTGACGAACCGCTTCCACGATATTGCCTGTTCCAGGCTCTCCTTTGGTCCGGATCATGGATGCACCCTCGCCAATCCGCCGTAGGGCTTCTCCCAGGTCTTTCGCCCCACAGACAAAAGGAACGGTAAAATCACGTTTATCGATATGGAACACTTCATCTGCCGGGGTCAAGACTTCACTCTCATCCAAATAGTCTACCCCGAGAGATTCAAGAACTTTCGCTTCGACATAATGCCCGATCCGCGCTTTGGCCATAACAGGAATGGATACTACCTTCATAACCTCTTCTACAATCGTAGGGTCCGCCATCCGGGCTACCCCGCCTGCTGCACGAATATCGGAAGGAACGCGTTCCAAAGCCATAACCGCGGTTGCTCCGGCCGCTTCGGCGATTTTAGCTTGTTCAGCATTCATTACGTCCATAATGACGCCGCCTTTTTGCATCTCAGCCATGCCTCTTTTTACTCGCGAAGTTCCTGTTTCCATGCCCATGCCTCCCGATAATAATCTAACTTGTTATTTTACAATATTCTCCTGAACTATACAACCCGTATACCGGGAATTCTTATTTGTTAGAATAAGTTTTTGATGCCGTTGAACAGGTCACGGAAGAAGTCTCCAATGGCACGCATCAGAAGCTTAAACCAGCTTGCTTTCTCTGCATCTTCGGACGTAATGAGGTTCACGGTTTTTTCCAGCGTCTGATCCATTCCTGCCGGTTTAAAGGAATACTTAACCGTCCCGACGGAAGTACCCTGTTTCAGCGGTGCCGTCAATGTTTCGTTAGTCAATGCCACAGAAGATTGAATTCCGCTAATGTCAGCGCCTTTAGGAATAACGAAGCTGACCCCTTGGTCGCTGACAACCGGCACAGAGGTGTTTTTCGCCTTTTTCACCGTAACGGTTTCCGTACCTGCTACCGTCGATTTGGGCGGAATGATTTGTTTAGTTTCAAAGTTATTAAAACCGTAGTCCAATACCTTGCGGGTCTCCACGAAACGGGCCTTATCGGAGGACGTACCCATAACTACGCTAATCAGTCGCATGCCATTTCGTTCCGCAGTTCCGGTAAAACAGTTGCCGGCATTAGCCGTATGCCCGGTTTTCAGACCGTCCATGCCTTCATAGGCGAATTGCTTAAAGTTGGTTACATCCTTATTGGCTTCCAGCATCCAGTTCAAGTTCGACATAGGTGCCGTATCGCGTTCGCGGAACTTTTTACTTTGGATCGTAGTGAACCGGGTAAAGTCTGGATGGTCCGTCACGATATATTTAGCCAAGATCGCTGCGTCCATAGCGGACATCACTGTCTCTTTGCCATCCTGAGTTCTAAACTCTTCCGGCATATCGGCAATATCCAATCCGGTCGAATTCGCAAAGTGGGCCGTCTTCATTCCCATTCTTTGGGCTTCGTCATTCATCATTTTAACAAAAGCCTGTTCTGAGCCGGCAACGTATTCTGCCAATGCTACAGTTGCGTCATTTGCGGAGGCAATAGCCATCGCAGTATACAATTCTTCTATAGTATGTTGATCCCCTTCAGCGAGAAAAATCTTGGAACCGACGGTATTAGCGGCATTCTTCTGGACCGTCACTACATCATCCCAGCTGAATTTGCCTTGTTTGACAAGGTCGGCCACGATATACTCGGTCATCATTTTCGTCATGCTTGCCGGAGGAAGCGGTTGGTCTCCATTAATATTGAGCAGGACCTGTCCTGAGACGGGCTCCAGCAAAATAGCGGAACTTACCTTCAGGTCCAAGGATTCGGCGGAAGGAATTTGAGTGGCTCCTGCTTGCACAGCCGCCGGTTTAGTTGATGTAGTAGACTCCGTCTGCTCACCCTCAGCCAGCGCCAGCGCCGGAACCAGAGAGAAGCACAGCATATTCAACAACAGAACGGAAGCTACCCCTTTCCGGAGTGATTTCCGTTTTGATTTCGAAGTTGTGCGGTTGTTTTCTTTCAGTTTCAATGTTCTTAAAGCTCCTCTCTTATTCTCGTTCATTAGCTTTATCTATTCTATCACAGGGCCTACCGCAAAAAAAGACAGGCAGAGCGGAAACCGCCCTGCCTGTCTTGGTATATATTGGTCCCAGCAGCTCTCCCATGTCCGGGGACCGGGTATTAGGTTCTTAGAGAGAGTAGTTCGGTGCTTCTTTCGTAATTTGTACATCATGCGGATGGCTCTCGCGGAGGCCCGCACCTGTAATCCGGACAAATTGCGTATCATTGCGCAGCTCGTCCAACGATTTGGTACCGCAATATCCCATACCTGAACGCAAACCACCGATTAATTGGGTGATCGTATCGGAGAGAGGTCCCTTATAAGCTACGCGACCTTCGATGCCCTCCGGAACCAGCTTCTTATCGTCATCCTGGAAGTAACGATCCTTACTGCCCTGCTTCATGGCAGCGAGGGACCCCATGCCTCTATATACCTTATAACGACGGCCTTGGTAGATTTCCGAGTCCCCAGGGCTCTCTTCAGTACCGGCGAACAGGCTCCCGAGCATGACCGCGTGGGCGCCTGCGGCGATCGCTTTTGTAATCTCGCCGGAATATTTAATCCCACCGTCCGCAATGATCGGTACACCGTATTCACGGGCTACCGTTGCGCAATCATATACCGCGGTCACCTGCGGTACGCCGATCCCGGCAATTACGCGAGTCGTACAAATGGATCCCGGGCCGATTCCGACTTTAACGACAGATGCACCTGCTTCGATTAATGCCCGAGTCGCTTCGCCAGTTGCCACATTACCTGCAATGATGGTGAGATCCGGGTAACGTTTACGCAGATCAGCTACGGCTTCCAAAATATTAATATGATGCCCATGCGCCGAATCGACCGTAATAACGTCTACTCCCGCATTTACCAAGGCTTCAGTCCGCTCAAAGGTATCCTTGGAAATCCCGACAGCAGCACCTACTAGTAGTCTGCCTTGCGCGTCTTTGGCCGCGTTCGGGAATTGGATCGCCTTCTCAATATCCTTAATGGTGATAAGACCCTTCAACACATTATTTTCGTCTACCAAAGGCAGTTTCTCGATTTTGTGTTTTTGAAGGATGATTTCGGCCTCCTGCAGGGTTGTACCTACCGGAGCGGTTACCAGGTTCTCACGGGTCATTACTTCGCTAATTTTGATATTATAATCATGCACAAAACGCAAATCCCGGTTCGTCAAAATCCCGATCAGTTTATGCTCGTCATCCACGATCGGCACGCCGGAAATCCGGAACTTGCCCATGACAGCCTCCGCATCGGAAACGAGATGATCCGCAGACAACGAGAACGGATTCGTGATAACGCCGCTTTCGGAACGTTTTACCCGATCCACTTCCTCCGCTTGTTGTTCGATCGGCATATTCTTGTGAATAATCCCGATACCGCCTTCACGTGCCATGGCAATCGCCAGCGCCGCTTCCGTTACGGTATCCATTCCTGCGCTGATCAGCGGCAGATTTAGCTTCACTTTATCGCTCAATCTTGTGGACACGTCCACCTCTTTTGGCAATACTTCCGACTTCCGAGGAACGAGCAATACATCGTCAAATGTAAGGCCTTCCTTGTTAAATTTACTTTCCCACACCTTTGGTTTTCCTCCTTGTTTTCGATCGGGGTCCGGTCTATTTTCCTTATAAATCAAGGCCGAATCGTTACTTACGAAAATATATTATTGCCATCTTAGCAAAGGGCCTATAGGCTGTCAAGGATAAGCGGATGGAAAGACGAATAGCCTATTCAGGGAATACTTATGTCTCTTGGAGATGTACAACCCCTATTAGAGTATCCCTTCCACTTGCATTAAAGTACAACTTGGTTTTGAAAGTAAACTGCCCTAAACCACGGTTTTCCATTCCTAAAAGGGTCCATGCGCACAAACTTGAAAAGATCATACGCATAACAAAACCGTTGTCCACTGGACAACGGTTCATCTTGTTAGTCAATTTGCATAACTTTATTTACTTTATGGAATTTGAACGGATTACCTGATCCAGAATTCCGTAGGCTCTTGCTTCTTCCGCAGTCATAAAATAATCCCGATCCATATCCTGCGCAATCCGTTCAATCGGTTGTCCCGTCTGCTCTGCCGCGATTTGATTCAATCGTTCTCTCGTCCGAATAATTCGTCTGGCGCTGATCTCAATATCGCTGGCCTGGCCTTGCGCCCCTCCATGCGGCTGATGAATCATAACCTCGCTGTTCGGGAGCGCAAAACGTTTCCCCTTAGCCCCGGACATCAATAATATAGCGGCAAATGAAGCGGCCATGCCCGAACAGATCGTCTGGACATCGGGTTTTACATACTGCATTGTATCGTAAATCGCAAAGCCTGCAGATGTAGAGCCCCCGGGACTGTTTATATAGAAGTGGATGTCTTTCTCCGGATCCTCTGCGGCCAAAAACAGCATTTGTGCCGTAATACTGTTAGCCACCTGATCATCGATTGCAGAACCCAAGAATACGATGCGGTCTTTTAACAAGCGGGAGTAAATATCATAGGACCTCTCACCATGACCTGTTTGCTCGATTACATATGGGACTACCATGCTCATATCGACACCTCCATTTTTTAAGCGGCCAATTGCATGGAGGGGTTGCCATTCTTCGGCGAAAGGGAGCTGTTCTGCAGTCGTTCGGACTGACGCTGTACTTGGAGCAAGGAAATCACAACCTCTTTAGATGCTGAATCATTCATCAGCATCACCATCGCAGCCGTGTTTTGTTGGCGAAAAGCCTCCAAATAAGCATAAGCCATCAACTCATCCGACTCTGACTTTTCATTTCCCAGCGATCGTTCACCTTCAACGGTCCGATGCCGATTCGGATACGGATGCTCAGTGGTATTTTCCGTCATAGAAGTCTTCAGCTTCGCGCGAGCCCGATGCAAGGCGGCTTTTACCGCGCCCTCCGTAGAATCTATAAGCTCTGCGGCTTCAGCTGCGGTATATTTCAAAATATCGACTAGTAACAGCGCCGTACGCTGGGCCGGAACCAAAGTTTGTACCAAGGTCTCCATAGCCGTCCATACGTCCAGAGCATTCACCTCAGCTATTTGCAACTCGTCTTCTAATGGTTCGCGGACAAGGGATACTCTTTTCTTGCGATTACGGTCTATCCACGCATTGCGCGCAGCACGGTACAAATAGGCACGCGTCATTCGCTCCCCATCCACCCCACCACGCCAAGCCGACCATACTTTAAGCCAGGTATCCTGAGCCAAATCATCACCTTCCCATGGTGAACCTGCCAAGGAACGGCAGTACAGCCTAAGGGCCTGCTGGTGCGTTCCAACCCACTCCGATATATCCGCCAGCTCCCTCTCACTCCCGTTCGCCGACTGGCCTTCCTCCTGCCTCATACGCATCTTGGCACACCTCCTCAAGATCATCCTATCCGATCTCATTGTTATAAACGATAAATTCACTCTCGCAGATACGGTACAATATGAAAAAATTAATTTCAAGCGCAAATAAATGTATCTATCCTTGCCATCATCGGAGTTGGACTTGGGCGCAGCAGTTGATGTCATCTAGCTGGAGGTTTTACAGTTAGTTGTGTTGAACGAGATAATCCTGCGAAAATAACCGTAGGTTATCCGGGTAAGTTCCACTCTTTCCACCACGTCTAGGATGGTTCGGCTTAAGTAGCTCGCTTCAGCACACCTAACTTAAACACACCTTTCTCCATCAAACCTCACTTCAACACTTGTTACTTCACTAATCCCCACACCACCCGCTTAGTTTGAATCTAGTCTGCTACCGTTGGTCAATTAACTGGATTTCCTACAGTTAATTTTGCCCGGACGTGTTAGTTGTTGTGAATTAGATGGAAAACCTACAGCTAATTCAGCGCTTTCCCTCCCAAACAGTACAAACCCACCAAATTAGCTGGAGGTTTTACAGTTAGTTTTCTTGAACGAGCTAATCCCGCGAAAATAACTGTAGGTTATCCAGTTAATTCTCCAGTTAAGTTGTTAGTTATAATTCCTGTAATTCCTGAATAACAAAAAGAGCACCACCGAGTTCATCGGCAGTGCTCTTCTTCGTTG
>DJTQ01000344.1 GCA_002439285.1 Paenibacillaceae bacterium UBA6304 | reverse complement strand
AGAGATGAGCGGGCTCGAAATTTCCTGTGTAGCCGTCGACGAGGCCCATTGCGTCTCGCAGTGGGGTCATGATTTCCGGACGAGCTATCTCGCCGTTTCGCCCTTTGTTAACGGACTGCCGCGTCGTCCGATCCTGGCCGCCTTTACGGCGACCGCAACGCCGGAAGTCAAAGAGGACATGATTCGCTTGCTCCGTTTGGACAATCCTTCTGTTTTTGTAACCGGCCTTGGCAGGGACAATTTGGCTATGTCGGTGCTTCGGGGCGAGAACAAGCGCGATTTCATTATGAAATACGCGGAAACGCATGGGCATCAACCCGGCATCATCTATGCCGCGACACGGAAAGAGGTCGATGATCTCTATAATCGGCTCCGGGAGAACGGCATTCCGGCAGGGCGCTATCATGCCGGAATGTCGGACCGCGAGCGCGAAGAGAGTCAGGAAGCGTTCCTTTACGACGATATCCGGGTTATGGTTGCCACCAACGCCTTTGGAATGGGAATTGATAAATCGAATGTGCGTTATGTGATACACTTCAATATGCCAAAAAATATGGAAGCTTATGTTCAGGAAGCGGGCCGGGCAGGTCGGGATGGCGAGCCGAGTGAGTGCATTCTGCTATTCAGTCCTCAGGACATCATGACACAGAAATTTCTGATCGAGCAGAATCCGCAGGATGAGGACCGCAAGCGTAATGACTATCGAAAGCTTCAGCAAATGATCGAGTACTGTTATTCCACAAGCTGTCTGCGCTGGGGGATGCTCGATTATTTCGGTGAAGTCCATAACCGGGATGCCTGCGGCATTTGCAGCTCCTGTCGCGACGAACGGGAACTCGTTGATATGACGGTGGATGCCCAGATCATATTCTCCTGTATCCACCGGATGAGGGAACGCTTCGGCGTCTCGCTGGTATCGTCGGTGCTCAAAGGCTCCCAGAACAAGAAGGTGCTGCAATATGGCTTTGATAGCCTGCCGACCTATGGCATGATGCGACGCAGAACGGAGAAGGAAATCTCCGAGCTGATCAATGTGTTAATTGCGGAAGGATACCTTGCCCTGTCCGAAGGGCAATATCCGGTTGTCCGCCTACTACCGTTGGCGGGTGATGTATTGCGGGGGCAACATCAGGTCATGATGCGTGCGCCTGAGCCGGCTGCCGCAACCGCGGCAGCCCGTTCAGGGGGCTCCCGTCGCAGGGGGACCTCTTATGACGGCGGTCCTTCAGCGGTTAACGAAACGGTGTTCGAGCAGTTACGGCTCATTCGCCGGGATTTGGCCGAGAAGGAACGGGTTCCTTCGTATATTATTTTCAACGATGCGACCCTGCGCGAAATGAGTCTGGTCTGTCCGACAAGCGAAGCGGAGATGCTGCGAATTAAAGGCGTCGGGGAAGTCAAATACCGGAAATACGGAACGCCGTTTCTTGAGTTTTTTCAAAATATGGAATAGGGTTGTGAACGATGAAAGTAATTTTAGCTACATTAAATGCAAAATATATCCACACTTCGCTGGCGATTCGGCTGCTTAAGGCATACAGCGGCGGTGAGTTCGATATTGATTTGGCGGAATACACGATTAAGGATCCGGTGATGAACATCGTGTCCGATTTATATTTGAAAAGGCCGGATGTAATCGGCTTTTCCTGTTATATCTGGAACATCGAAGAGACGATCAAGCTCGTCGATTTGCTGAAAAAGGTGTTGCCGGATACGGAGATCGTGCTCGGGGGACCCGAGGTTTCCTATGACACGGCTTATTGGATGGAACGCGCAACAAACGTTGATTATATCGTGATGGGCGACGGCGAAGAAACATTCCATCACCTGCTGCAAGAAATATCCGGAGAACGCAAATTTCACTATGTATTCGGTGCGGCTTACCGGAAGGACGGGGAAGTGAGAGTGAACCCGCCCCGCCCGAAATCCGATCTGGACACGCTGCCGTCACCGCACCGGTTTCCGGAAGATATCCCTGACTTAAGCAAGCGTATCGTCTACTTTGAGACGAGCCGGGGCTGTCCGTTCAGTTGCCAGTTCTGCCTGTCCAGCATTGAGGTGGGCGTGCGTTATTACGATATTGAACGCGTGAAATCGGATATTCTGTATTTGATAGAGCATGGTGCCAAAACAATCAAATTTCTGGACCGGACCTTCAATATTAACCGCAGTTATGCTATGGAGATGTTCGAGTTCTTGATTAATAATCATGGCGGATGCGTGTTCCAGTTTGAGATTACGGCGGATATCATGCGGCCCGAGGTACTGGATTATTTGGCGGAGAATGCGCCTCCGGGGATCTTCCGGTTTGAAATCGGAGTGCAGTCGACGAATGACAACACGAATGAACTCGTGAAGCGCCGTCAAAACTTTACCAAGCTGACAAGAACCGTCATGAAAATCAAGAACAGCGGGAAAATCGATCAGCATCTTGACTTGATCGCCGGGCTGCCTGAGGAGGATTACGCTTCATTCCGCAAAACGTTCAACGACGTTTTTGCGATGCGACCCGAGGAATTGCAACTCGGCTTCCTGAAGATGCTGCGCGGTACGGGACTTAGAAACGAAGCCGCCAAGTACAATTACATCTACATGGACCATGCCCCTTATGAAATTCTCGGCAATGATATTATGCCTTTCTCGGACATTGTCCGACTGAAACGTTTGGAAGATGTGCTCGAGAAGTATTGGAATGACCACCGGATGGATCACACCATGGAATACCTGATTACCCGCGAGTTTGAGTCGCCGTTTGATTTCTTTCAGGAGCTTGGAGATTTCTGGGAAGAACGGGGTTGGCAGCGTATCGGCCACCAGCTTGAGGACTTGTTTACCCGGCTTTATGAATTCCTGCATTGGCGCGGGATGAAGCAGCCGGAAATCGTACTCGGCCTGATGAAACTGGACTATTTCCTGGGTCATAAGTACAAACCGCGCAAAATCTGGTGGGAAGACCGGATCGACAAGCAACGGCGGAGTGGCTATTTCAAGATTTTAGCCGAGCGTCCGGCTGAGGTGTCTCCGGCGTTTGCGGCGCTGGGTCTTGGAGAGCGGGAACTGCAGAAATACGCTGTTCTGGACGAGCTTCCTTTCTCTTTGGGGGATGTCCTGGAAGGCCAGAGCGGCTTGGATGAGCGGCAGGAAGGCACACTGCTCGTTGTGTTGTATCAGCAGGAAACCAGCCATCAGCGGCCGGTCTATTATACAATGCCGTATACTTTGGCACCCGTTTAAGGGGCGGAAAGGAGCTGAACTGCCTTGTTCACCATTCTGATCATTGAAGACGACCACAAAATTACCGGGATGTTGGCCTCACAAATTGAAAAATACGGTTACCGTGCCGAGCAGGTGGAGGATTTCAGCGATGTATTGGGACGGTTTATCGAATGTAATGCCGACCTGGTCATTCTGGATGTAAACCTGCCTAATTTTGACGGATTCTACTGGTGCAGGCAAATCCGCTCCGTCTCCACCTGCCCGATTCTGTTCATTTCTGCGCGGGACAGTGGAATGGATCAGGTCATGGCTCTCGAAAACGGGGCCGACGATTATATTACTAAGCCGTTTTCTTACGAAGTGGTTATGGCCAAGATCCGCAGCCATTTACGCAGGGCTTATGGATCTTATGCCGCTAATCAAGAGGAGCGCACCTTATCGAGTGCAGGTCTGCTGCTCTTTCCGGAGCGGTTCACCGTAAATTGCGGTGACCGGTCGGTACTGTTGACCCAGAAAGAGGCGGTACTGCTGGAAGCGCTGATGCAACGGGTCGGACGTGTCGTGGCCCGGGAGAAACTGCTGGACCTGATGTGGCAGGATCATCATTTCATCGACGACAACACCCTGAACGTTTACGTGACCCGGATCCGGAAGAAGCTGAAGGAACTGGACGCAGAGAATACGATTGAGACGGTCAGGGGGGCTGGGTATATGCTGATTTCACTATCGGAGAATGAAGCATGAGGCTGTTTTGGAAAGAACAGTTGCCCCTGCTGCTTTTTCTTATTCCGCAAATCCTCCTTGTTCCATTTCTGTATTGGCTTGCCGGTTTCCGACAACTGGAGATTGCCTTTTACGCGCTCCTGATCAGTATGACTTTGTTGCTACTCTACTTGACTTATCATTATTTCAGTAGAAGAGAGGTTTACAGGAAGCTGACCCGGACGCCGGATAAACTGGAGGATCTCTTGGAGCACTCAGGTGAGTCGCCGCTGGCCATTGCGTTGGATACTCAAATGGAGGCGGGGTTTCGATTGTATCAGGACGAATTGTATCGCTATACCAGTCAAATGGAGACTCATGCGGTATTTACGAACCGTTGGGTACATCAGATGAAAACCCCGGTTTCCGTTATCCAGCTTACCCTCGAACATGAACAGGACGGCATTTCCGAAGGGACTCGTGACAGCATCCAGGAGGAGTTAGACCGCCTGCGCAAGGGGCTTGAGATGGCGCTTTACACCTCAAGGCTCGAACGGTTTGAGAGTGACTTCCGGGTAGACCGAGTTGGATTGCGGGAGATGGTCAACAGAACCGTAGCTGACAATCGGAAGTTATTCATCCGGAAAGGGGTTTATCCGGTCATTGCGGTCGAAGAGGAATTGACGGTGTTATCCGATGAGAAATGGCTTGTTTTCATCCTCGGTCAACTGGTGATCAATGCGGTCAATTATTCTGCGGGTAAAGGAGATAAAGTTGTATTTTCAGCCCGGGTCCAAGGAAAAAAGACAATTTTAGAGGTTACCGATTACGGAATCGGCATTTCGAAAGAGGATTTACGCCGGGTATTCGAACCCTATTACACGGGACAACAAGGAAGGCAGTATCAAGAATCCACGGGGATGGGGCTTTATTTGGTCCGTGAAGTTTGCCGCCGGTTAAATCACCAGGTGGAGCTTGCTTCCGAGCCGGGGGTCGGAACAAACGTCAAAATTATTTTTAATACAGAACGAAAGCTGCAATAATTGTACTGGGAATGTGAAGTACGGATTCCTGTTGGATATTAACCTTCTATGTACACCGTCAAGGGTTTTGAACTCTTTGGCGGTTTTTTCTATTTCCCGATTGGAAGTAATTATGCGAACATAACCTTACAAATCATTAAGATACCTTTAAGGTAAATCGATAGTCATCCGAACGGACATTGTATAGAGTAAGGACATACGAAATTAGTCCGGTCCGGATCTCCGGCCGGAGAGTGAGAGGAGATTACCTTTATGGATTTATTGAAAGTACATGGGCTTGGCAAGGTATATCCGGGAAAAATAACTACGCGGGCGCTTTACGATATTCACTTAACGATTGAACAAGGAGAATTTGTCGGTATTATGGGCCCATCAGGTAGCGGGAAAACAACGCTGCTCAACATGGTGTCTACGATCGACACCCCGAGCTCGGGTGAGGTGCTGATTAACGGCAAAAATCCGTTTGCCCTTCGGCGTAAGGAGTTAGCGGCATTCCGGCGCAGGGAACTCGGCTTCGTGTTTCAGGATTTCAATTTATTGGACACGCTGACCGTGGCCGAGAATATCGTCCTGCCACTGACGCTGGACCGCCGTCCGCTGAGAGAAATGGAACGAAAGCTGCAGGATATTGCTGAGCGGCTTGGGATTACGGATATTCTGGGCAAGAGAATCTATGAAATTTCCGGCGGGCAGCGTCAGCGGGCGGCGATCGCCAGAGCAATGATTCCGGGGCCGTCTCTACTTTTGGCCGACGAGCCGACAGGGTCTCTCGATTCTAACTCATCCCGCGCGGTGATGGAGTTGCTTGAGAAGCTTAATCGCACCGAGGGGACGACGATGATGCTCGTCAGCCACGATCCGTTGGCCGCCAGCTATTGCGACCGGGTCGTGTTTATCAAGGATGGCATGCTGTCCAGTGAAATTCACCGCGGTGACAGCCGACAGGCATTCTTTCAGAAAATCATTGAGATGCTGTCCTTTTTGGGAGGGAATGCGCATGAGCTTTCTTCAATTCGCGTTTAATAACGTCGGTCGTAACGCGAGAGCTTATTTCGCTTACTTTTTGAGCAGCGCTTTTATGGTTATGATTTTCTTTACCTATGCGATGTTCATTTTTCATCCGGGAATCAGCGAATCCGAGATAGGGAGAATGACGCGGGTCGGCATGCAGGTGGCCGAATATATCATTTTCATTTTCTCATTTCTGTTTGTCTTGTACTCTATCAGCAGCTTCCTTAAAGCAAGAAGCAAAGAGTTCGGTATTCTGACGATTCTTGGGGCGTCATCGGGAGCGATCAACCGGCTAATTTTTCTGGAGAATATGCTGATCGGGGCCATCTCGATCATAACCGGAATCGCTGGCGGCCTGCTGCTGTCCAAGCTGTTTCTTATGCTGAGCACTACCGTAACCGGAATGGGACAGTTGGCATTTTACTGGCCTTTTAAAGCGATGGTATTTACGGCAGTGGCCTTCTTAATCTTGTTTATATTTTTATCCTTGTTTACACTGCTCTTCATCCGTAAGAACAGGGTGCTTGAACTTCTCGGCGGCAGCAGCAAGCCGAAGCGTGAGCCAAAGACCTCATGGTGGCTCGTTCTTCTATGCATCGTACTGCTGACGGGAGCTGTAATCCTGCTGAATAAAGGTGAGAAGATCGGCAACTTCGAGATTTTGTTTGCGGCAGCGATGGGGATTGCCGGGACCTATTTCTTTTATACGCAACTTGCCGTCTTTCTTGTTAAACTTTCCAAAAAGAACAGAAGACTGTTATGGCGCGGGACCAATCTGCTATGGATCTCCGAAATGGCATACAAAATCAAGGATAATGCACGAATGCTGTTCATGGTTACCGTTGCCATATCGCTGGCTTGCATGAGTGTCGGGGTTATATTATCGATCAATGCACAGAACGAAAAGATGTATGCAGGAGACCCCATAGCCATGACTTACCGCATCTATGAGCCTTCCGATATGCCGGAAGATTTAAATTTGATTCATAAAGAATTGTCGGCTGCAGGCGTTTCATATGATAAGGTCTCCATGGGAAAGATCAGTACCGCGATTGTAGGCGGTAAGCAGCTATATACGGAGATCGCATCCGTTTCCGACTATAACAAGCTGTCTGAAGTGATCGGGACTAAGCCAGTAAGTGGTCTTCACAACGGACAAGTGACCCTTTTGTATTCAGAAGAGGTTTCCC
>DJTQ01000034.1:15502-16438 GCA_002439285.1 Paenibacillaceae bacterium UBA6304 | reverse complement strand
GGCAAAATCGTTGCCTTGCAGCCCTCGCTTTTACAAGGAAGACGTTCGGTCATGAATTTCTCTCCTCCTTCACAATCTTCACGAGAACAAATGTTCTTGATAAATATTGACATTCCCTTCGAACAAATATATATTAATATCAAAATGAACGAAAAAGCGAGAGAAGCACCTCGCAGGACAGACCGATAGGTCTTTCTTGCAGGTGCTTTTTTGTTTTTTTCGTGCCAGAGGAGCTGATCCTGTTGTTGAATCAATATCGTCGTAAAACTTATCGTTTTGGAGCATTCGTCCTTACGTTTCTACTGAGTTTCGTCATCCTTATGACAAACGGTCTTGCCTTGGCCCACGCCTCAGATAACGGATGGAATACCGCATTCGAACAAATCGATCGGATGTATGACACCTTCACGGCATTGAAGACAGCCAATGCATTAGAAAAGCAACAAATCCAATCGTTGAGCAAAAGAAATAACGACCAGTTAAAAGATATTAATAAATCCGTACAGCTCATAGATAAAGCTAAGCTTGACCAATTGAAATCAGAATCGGATCAGGCTCAACAGAAACACGCTCCGCTGCTCAAAGAATATTCCGAACTTGGGAAGAGAGCGACGGAAGCCAGAAAACGCAAAGATCAAAAATCGGCACAACTCAACGATCTCAAGCGGAACGCGATCAAAACCTCCGTCAATAATGCGCGCCAGGAGATTGCCAGCAAGAAGAATGCCTTAGCCGCCGCCAGGAAACACACTACGGCTAAAGCTAAAGTTGTAAAAGATACTTTACTTGGCGTTCAAAGCCTCAAGAAGCAAATCACTGCAGAAAATCGCCATATCTCAGAGTTCAACAAAACCCGATCCGCGGCAGACAAGCGCTATAAGGCCGCCGTAAAACAAGGGAATGCCGTAACGGCGGCTGCCGAGCTCGTAGTGATGG
>DJTQ01000034.1:13710-15188 GCA_002439285.1 Paenibacillaceae bacterium UBA6304 | reverse complement strand
GGATATGCTTACTCAAATTCAGGCTTCCCAGCAGAAAATCTATGCCTGGCAGAAAAGCATCGCCAACACCCTGAAACTAGCGGAATCCAGGCTTCCTAAGTAAATTGTAGACGCCCGGCCCTGCAATGTATATCGGCAAGTCAGCATGTGCATTCCCTCGCATCAGAAGAGCCCGCGGTGAATGGGGAACGCGGGCTCGATACTAGCCATATCATCCGATCGTATGAGCTACGTTTCCATCCTGGTCGGTAATATGTGTTTTTACGATTTGAACGGCTACTCCTTTTAATGAGGTCAGCTCAAACATGCCCTCTTTTGGTATTAATTTGCCTGAGAGCTCCGCGGCCGCCTTATCGTCCAACATGAAGGTGGTCTCGTTGTCGGAGCCAGTTTCATATCCTGCTTCCACCCCCGGCGTTAATACAACCCGCACGTCAGGGCCGACCAGACTTAATTTTTTACCTTTCAAAATCCGACCCCGGAGCAACTTGCCGACGATTTCGGCTTGTTTGGCCCCTATTTTCAACGTGGCTGGAGTCTTGCTAAAGAAACCTTTTTTCGCCGGCTCGAAACCGAGCTGGTCCACAAACAGAAAACCTGTATTTGAGCCGTCTCGTTCCATCCCCGTCTGAACTGCCTCAGAAATGGCCGGAACCTCCAGTATCGATTCCCGTGTAAGCTCGGTTATGTATTTAGGAAGATACGCCGATCCAGTCGATAGAACACCTAATGTATTCCAGGTTTGCATTGCCTCCAACTCATCCCGCGTGATTCCAACCATCTGCAAAAATTCCACGCGGCCATTCGGCGTATCGATCGCGGGAAGCTGCGGATCCTCCACAAAAGCCAGCGCAGTCAGTTTCGTATCGGCATCCAAACAAATGGGACCGTTGGCGTCCAGGTAATCCCCCGCCCTAAAGACGTTGCCACTGTTAAACACATATCTCCCCATATTTTGAAGCAGATTCAGCGCCCATGCAGGCGGCTCCTCTTCCTCGTTGTCGCGAACCAGCCGAAAAGTCAGTTCAAATCCGTATCCGCTATCCTCAAGATGCTCTGATTCTTTATCGTACAACTCCGTAAATCCATAAGTCACGAAATGCCAATGAGGAATCGGCTCTTCCGCCTTATAAGCGCTAATTCCGTCCAAAGGATCCGGTCCACCCAACGCATAAGAAATAAGCGTCCCGTAATGCTTGGGCTCCTGGTCCCCGTAAATTTTGACCAATTCCTGATCAATGGCATCCCAGCCTGTTGTTATCTCCGACTCCACACTCATCCCTGATCCTCCTACTTCTAGTTCATCTTATATAGCAAATCATTATGAATAATGACATTATAAAGGAAATTTAGGGGAATTGATGTTGATCCGGCTGGTATGCAGGAAAAATAATACTTTGGCCCTACAAAAAACTTTAAAAGATGAACTTAAAGAAAGGGATGAAGACAAGGGAGAAAAATGATTCCGAAGAAGCGGA
>DJTQ01000034.1:0-13453 GCA_002439285.1 Paenibacillaceae bacterium UBA6304 | reverse complement strand
GGAACATTTTACGTACTTGTCCCACCTCCATTTTAAAAGGTCATCTTATAAAGCATCAGGATTTTGAGGGGCAGGGCAAGAACCCCGAAAAGTATATTTTTGAAACAATTCCCATGAGATTCCCGTAATAACACAGAAATAGCTTCATTTAAAACATTTTTAATTAGAAACATTTGGAGGCCACTGAAGTAAATATCTGATAAAATTAGCAGAAAGAGCTTCAGTCCTTTTAAAGTTGCTGGTGGCAGCAGAGTAGCTTATGTATCGAGGGAGGTGTGAATTTGAACAATTCAAGATTATTGAAACTGCTAGGACTTATTGTCGGTGTGGTGCTCCTGAACATTGTAGTTTTATCGCCAGGATTATTAGGGGTCCGGATCGGTGGAGATAGCGCCATGCAAACCGCATTGGGCGCAACCTTGTTGGTGATCAGTTTTCTTGTGCTGATTTATGGTAGTTATGTCTTGCTGTTTAAGGCCTCTGCCCCTCCACCCGTAAAAGACATACAGAGTCATGAGGATTACATAGTCGCGCTGCATCATTACAAAGACATCAAGGTGCTGAAGAAGGATATCGTGCTTGCCGTGGATCAACTGGACAGAATTGACAAGAAAAAGGCGACCCTGCTGGATGTGCTAAGCCAGCGATTCGATCCAACCGAATTAAGCTACCAGAAGTTCAATTCCGTCATTTTCGAAGTCGAAAAGCTATTCTACCTTAATGTCAGGGGCATTCTGAATAAACTCAGCGTTTTCGATGCTTCGGAATTCTCCGCTTTCGCCAGCGAGCAAAGCTCAGGCAGGTTTTCCAACAAACTGGTGCAGGAAAAAAACAAACTATACAATGAGTACTTGGCTTATGTCTCCGGATATCTTGGAGCAAACGAAGAGATTCTGCTGAAACTGGATAAACTGCTGCTCGAAATGTCTCTATTAGGCAGCACAGACTATAAAGAGATTGAGGATATGCCCTGCATGAGGGAGATTGACGCACTGATTAATCAGACTAAATTTTATAAGCAATGAAGGGGAGATGAGAATGGCAAAGAAGGGTAAGGCATTTCTGGTGTTGGCAATCATCGCTGCAGCGGTTTTTGCGCTCGTATATTTTGGAATAACTTTAACATCGAATCTGGGTAAATCCCAGACTCAGATCACTACCGAAGATGCGGCAAAAAAACTCGATAAGCTCTACAAGAATATTTCCGTTGCCTCTGCTGACCCGATTAAGGGCCAGATCGACCTGGATCCCGTGAACGTCGGCGACTCTTTGCCCGATATCTCTAAGTTTCCCATATCGGTAGAGAACACGACCGACAGCTATGTGGAAATCTTCTCTTCGACTGAAAAATCGGGCACCGGGATCGACGGATGGCTAAACGAGGTGGCTGAAGACTTTAATAAAGCGCAAGTCATGGTGAACGGAAGTCCGGTCTCCGTGAAGGTGCGCAATATCGCTTCCGGAACCGCAGCGGATTACATCAAATCCGGCAAGTATATGCCGGACGCCTTCACGCCATCCAACGAGCTTTGGGGCGAAATGGTCAAGGCACAGGGTATCAAAGCCGAGTTAGTCTCCAAGCGACTAGTCGGCAATGTCGCAGGTATCGTATCAAGCAAGGTCAAATATGATGAAATGGTGGATAAATACGGCTCCGTCAACATCAAGACCATTACGGATGCGATCGCGGACAACGAATTGTCCATGGGTTACACCGACCCTTTTGCCAGCTCGACCGGATTGAACTTCCTGGTAACCGCGCTCGGGACGTTTGATAGTTCCGATCTGCTTGGCGACAAGGCCGTGCAAGGATTTGAAAAATTCCAGGCGAACGTGCCATTCATCGCCTCCACGACGCTACAAATGCGGGAAGCCGCCAAAACGGGAATGCTGGATGCTTTCGTGTTGGAGTACCAGACCTATCTCAATGCCGCGGATTTCAAAAGCGGATATGTCTTCACCCCCTTCGGCGTAAGACATGACAGCCCGCTATATGCACTAGGGGATCTCCCCGCTGACAAGCTGGAAATCATCAAACAATTCGCCGATTTTGCCGGGCAAGAGAAATATCAGAAGCTAGCTAAAGACAAGGGCTTTAATGAGCTCGAAAATTATCGGTCCGAGGTTCCGGCCGTCGACGGCTCCCTCCTCTCCTCCGCCCAGAAGCTCTGGAAAGAAAAGAAGGACGGAAACAAGCCGATCGCCGCGGTATTCGTGGCAGATGTATCCGGGAGCATGGACGGCGAGCCGCTCAAACGCCTGAAAGAATCGTTATTAACCGGCCAAAAATATTTAGGACGGGACAATAGCATCGGTTTCGTCTCTTATGCCGACAATGTAACGATCAATCTTCCGATCGGGAAATATGATACGAATCAGCAGTCCATGTTCGTTGGCGCGATCAATAGTCTTCAGGCTGCCGGGGGAACGGCGACGTTCGACGGTATTGTGGTGGCCATGAAAATGCTGCAGGACGAATTGGCCGCAAACCCTGACGTGAAGCCGCTCATCTTCGTCTTAAGCGATGGAGAAACCAACGAGGGCCATTCGCTCAAAGATATCCGGGGATTAGTTGAAACTTATAAAGTCCCGATTTACACGATTGGTTATAACGCGAATATCAAAGCGCTGGAGAGCATCTCGAGCATTAACGAAGCGGCCAGTATCAATGCGGATACAGATGATGTAGTGTACAAAATCGGCAATTTGCTCAACGTTCAAATGTAATCATTTTAAATTCGAGGAGGGGTTTTATTGTCAGCATTCAGCATGGAAGTCGTAAGTTCAGAACAATTGAAAAACGCGATTGAGGAGCAGGTCCAGCCTGAACCGGAAGAAGTATCGGAGCTCAAGCTTCTGGCTTCGAATAACGTTAACGCTATTCTGGAGCTTGATCTCGAATCATTGGAGAAACGTAAGGAAGTTCTGCAATCCATCGATAGCTTTGGCATGAACACGATGAAATCATCCTCGGAGAAAAATTCATTGTTGCAGGTGTCCGTTGGCAAATTGTCCAAAACCGGGGATGACGGCGGCCAAGTCGCCAAGGGCTTGACGGAGCTTCACCTTCAGCTCAAGGATCTGGATCCCAGCGTGGTCGACTTTGCCAAAACCGGATTTCTTGGCAAACTATTCAACCCGCTCCGGAGCTACTTTGCCAAGTTTGAAAAGGCGGATGCCGTCATTTCCGATATTATTGTGTCACTCGATAAGGGCAGATCGACTCTAAAGAATGACAATACGACCCTGGAATTTGAACAGCAGGCTTTGCGCGAATTGACGAAAAAGCTGCAGAAGGAAATCCAACTCGGCATGCTGATGGATACGGAAATTGAAACTCAACTGGAGGCCGCCAAACAACGGCAGGAATCCGAAGACAAGATCCGTTTCATTACGGAGGAAGTGTTGTTCCCGCTCCGCCAACGCGTCATGGACCTGCAGCAAATGCTGGTCGTGAACCAGCAGGGCATTATGGCGATCGAGGTCGTCATTCGGAATAACAAAGAGCTGATTCGGGGCGTTGACCGGGCCAAAAATGTGACGGTCTCAGCATTGAAAATATCCGTCACCGTGGCCAGTGCCCTTTATAATCAACGAATTGTCTTGAAGAAGATCGAGCTGCTGAACCAAACGACGGACCACCTGATCAGCAGCACTTCAAGAATGCTGAAAGACCAGGGAGCAGCAATCCAGAAACAATCGCTCGAGACGAGCATTTCCGTGGACACATTGAAGCAAGCCTTTGCCGACGTGCTGTCGGCCTTCGACTCGATCAGTACCTATAAGCAGGAAGCCCTGCCGAAGATGCGCGATACGATCATCCAGTTCCGGGAAATGGCGGACAGCGGTGAGCAGCAGATTCAACGGCTGGAGAAGGGGCAGCGTTTGGGGCTGTAAGACGCAGTAACGATCTCACAATGCCCGGAAAAAATTCAAATCAGGGGCCGCCGGTTTCCAACCGGATGGCCCCTGTTAATAATTCGCTGCAATACTAGCTGTCCTGTTGCTCCGATTGCTGCTTACTGAAAGCCGCTTTGGCGTCCTCCGCGATTTCCTCTGCAAATTCTTCTTTTTCCTTGCTCGGTACCGGCATTACGTTGTATTTATTCCGCTGCACTTCATATTTGCTGAGGCTTTGGCCTTGAGACTTCTTGTCCATGTGGTCTTCCCTCCTTCAGTTCCTATTCAGTCCAGCTTTAGGTTGCTGCATAGGGTTTCTTTTTATGCGCGTTTCGGCTCCAGTGCTTCTAGTACGTGGGCCCGCTTATGTATGGAAAAAATCGGTGCGACTCAGGGCGGATGATCAGGTTGATCAGGTTGATTAGGTTGATCAGCTGATAACCGGCAACAACCGGCCACCGCCCTTGCCGCGTCAAGCTTATGACCAATGATCCGGCCGGCTTAACCATGCCGGAAGCTTAGTCCGGGCATCGCCCTTTGCCGCGTTAAGTTGGACCTGGGTGAGAAACAGGCTGCCGGACAAGTCCGCTCCCCGGATGTCCGCATCACGGAAATCCGTCCCGATAAGGTCGGCACCCCTCAAGTCGGCGTCCCGCAAATCGGCGGCGATCAGGTAGGCGCCGCGGAGATTGGCGTATCTCAGGTCCGCCCCCTTCAAACGAGCCCCGATCAGATCCGCGCCACGGCCGACTTTTTTCTTGGGCGGATGCAAGGGCCCTTGATGCCGTCGCCGGGCATCCTCGCGAACCAATTCGCTCGTACGAAGCAACAACCGGTTGACTTCCGCCCGGTGCAATCCCGCATCGAGCCGCAGCAGTTCTTCCGCGCCCAGTCCCGTTAGGCGCTCGGTTTCTGCAAATGCCGTGCGCAGCTCCTCAAGAATCGGTTGCGCAGCCGGCCGGGTTAACGCTTCGCTTAAATACCATAGCAGCTCCTGAAGCTGCCACATCGTCGGAAATGCTGCGTACATTTGTTTTGCCGAATCCGGGTTTTGATGCCAATCCCGTCCGCCGAATGTAACCTGGGATATTTTTTGTCCTGCACCAAAGCAATCGTACACCGTGCAGCCCCGATATCCTCTGTCCCGAAGGCTCGAATGGACGCCGCAGCGAAAGTCCTCCCGCAGATTCGCGCAGGGCTGGCCCGTCTCCTTATCGGCAGCAAAATCCGAAGAAGCCGCGAAAGGCAAAGCCACGCAGCACAAGCCAAAACAGTTTTCACAGTCGCCATGCAAGGCGACTAGGCTCTTTTTTAAAGAAACTTCTATATTATCATCCTGTATCTCTGCCATTTATATTTCCCCTTTTGTTGCCCCGCCTATGGCGCGCCATGCTTTGACCAATTTTACAACAACGCCATTGTAATTGAACAGTCCCTACTTATCTATAACAAATAAATCCCGGAGGGAATTCGTACCCGTACCCTGATCAACCATGTTCGGCGGGACTCCCTACCGGATTTCCTCCTTATCTTTTCGTATCGTTCCGAATCTTGCCGAATCTTTCCGACCCTTGCCAGACATTTGCTAACTCTCTTACGGTCCGATTTATGATAAAATAAATGTGTTTTGGATTAAATTCTTCAAGCGATATGAATATAGAGAGGAAGTCCCCATTGGCACAGTTGTTTTTTAAATACGGAGCGATGAACAGCGGGAAATCGATTGAAATTTTGAAGGTAGCCCACAATTACGAGGAGCAGAACAAACCGGTTCTCATCTTCACATCAGCCTTGGACAACCGGGACGAAGTCGGATATGTCTCTTCCCGGATCGGTCTTCGCAGAGAAGCTATTCCGATTACAGAAGATACGGATATTTTCGGAATCGTGCGGGATCATAGCCCCGAATTATACTGCGTACTTATTGATGAATGCCAATTCTTAGATGAAGCCAGCATTCTTCAGTTGGTTCGGATCGTCGATGAACTGAACATACCGGTAATGGCGTTCGGGTTGAAGAACGATTTTCAGAACCATCTGTTTGAAGGTAGTCGCCACTTGCTAATTTATGCGGATAAAATAGAAGAAATGAAGACCATCTGCTGGTTCTGTGCCCGAAAGGCGACGATGAATCTGCGGGTGGAGAATGGTAAGCCGGTCTATACCGGGGAACAAATTCAAATTGGCGGTAACGAATCCTATTATCCTGTATGCCGCAAATGCCATACTAACCCGCCACTATAAATTAGCGAGTTTAAATAATATAGCGGGGGTGTCCGTCAGTCATCGTAGTTGGCTGACGGACACCCCCTTTCTCCTGACTAACAAGCTCACTTTCACCATGTCGCTCCCCTCCCTAGGCTCATCAGACCGCTCTATGAAAATTAACTGGAATTCCTACAGTTATTTCGCGCGGTAGGCCAGGTCCGGACAAACTAACTGGAAATCCTACAGTTAATTTAGACACTTGCAGCGAAAAGAGCCGCAAGGATGAGAATTAACTGTACAAATTACAGCTAAGTATCCAGAACAACTGGATTCATGGTAATTAACTGTAGGTAATACAGTTAATTTGCTTTATTTACATCTGTTTAGTCCCGCTGATGACGAATTTGCTCTCCGGCATCGCTGGCATTCTGGACAGCTTCACCGTTAAATCCTGATCTGGCACAGTGTAGGACACCCGGTTCACCAGAAAGTCCAAGCTTGTCTTCATCACGTCGACCGTGAGCCATTCTCCCGCGCACCGGTGGCCGGAATAGTGATCGCCCCCGCCCTGCGGGATGAGATCGAACGGGCCGCCCTCCCATCCACGGAACCGCTCCGGCCGGAATGTCTCGGCATCGTCCCAGAGGCCAGGATCATGGTTAGTGCCATATACGTCGAGCAGGACCATCGTTCCTTCTTTAAATTCACAACCGTTCCAAACAAAATCGCGACTAACCTCTGCCCCAAGCAGCGGCGTGAACGGATACACTCGCCGTACCTCCTGAACGAACCACTCGGTGTATTGACTCCAAGTACCTTCCTGTCCCTTCTGCTGTGTCCCGTAATCATTTCCCGGTTCGAGCACATTGATGTTCCCGCTTCGACCGTTTCTCAATATCTCCGCGCACTCGGGGTGTTCATGCAGCGCTAAGGCACCAAAGACTACATACCAGCAGATGGCCACGATCGGCCGTAAAATATTGATCAGTTCCACCGCCGCCACCTTGGCATCCAAAAATTGGCCGTCCAACCCGCGATGCCATGCCATCGCATGGGCAGCCGTATTCTCGGGTACGTCAATCCGGCCTGCCCGTATTCCCTCAATAATCTCCACAATCCGTTCTTCCGCTCTTGCCCGCGCCCGTCTTCCGCGACGATGACGCAGACCGATTGCGCCGAAGGCATCCACCATGTCTACGTATTCCTGTCCTCGTTCGTGGACTTCGCCTTCCTCTAAAGGCACTCCAGCCCACTCATAGGCGGCCCGGCATAATACGTCCCTCGCTTCATCGAACAAGACCACGCTGTCTTTCCCTGCCCAGCGTTCAGCAGCGGCAAGCCACTCTTTTTCCGTGATTTCGTTCAATTGTTTAAGACGATCCGGCGTCATGAGATTCATAAACAACAGCTTGCGGTGGGAATGCTCCTGGCCATCCAGGGTCTGCACTCCCTTCTCTCCGAACAAGGATTTCTGAATTCGCTTGGGGATGGCACCTTGCCGGTGAAAGCGATCCGTATCGTAGAACAACTCCGCAGCTTCCGCTCCCCCCATGCATATTGCCGGCTTGCCAAGCAACCGGGTCTCAAAGATGTCACTGCCGAACTCCTTGCGGCGGTTGGAAATAAAGGCGTAGCCCTCAGCCAGCAAAGCCGCGCTGCTGTCGAGCGTTTTTTCGTGCGGAACCTGATTGGCTTCATTCATTGAATTCTTCCCCCTTCAGCATTAATGCATCTCCTATATCTTTACCGCCTTCACCCGTCCGGGAATCATCATCAAAAAAAACGGGGCAGGGAAACTCCCCCGCTCCGCTCTTTCAATTCAGTCCATATCATAAATCGTGCCGACCTTCAGTCCGTACAGCTCGTTGTATATTTTTTCGGCATAGGCATCCGTCATTCCGGCAATATAATCGATGATCATATGTTCCCAGGTCCAGATCGGATGAGCCTGTTGCTGGTCCCGGTCGAACCGGCGCAGCCAGTCTCCGGGAATGATCGACTTCGAGGTGACCGGGTCGACAAAGGCGTCCCACAACCGTTTGATGACCCAGGCGCTCCGCTTCTGCAAACGCTGAACCCGCAGGTCCCGGATCATGGTCACCCAAGCAAAGCTCTTCAGCACGCTGACCGTACGTAGCATGTCCTCGTCCTCATAGCCTTCTTTCACGAAGGTTACCTTCTGCCAATCGCCATCCGCCACCACGCCCAAGCTGCCTACAAACAAGCTGACCCAATAAGCCTTTACCTCGCGTCGTGTCCGGGAATAATCGTGATCGCAGATCGGCATTTTCGTCTTCCAGACATTCAGGAATGAAGTAAGCACCTCTTCCACCTTGAGTTGGATACGATCCGGTGTCCACCCCTTCCAAAATGTATCTTCCAAAGTCATCACCTTCTCTACGATCAGACGCTGGATATGCGAATCGAACAGAAAATGTTCGTGGACTTCGATCTTTCCTGCTTTAATTCCGTCTTCAAGATCATGGGCCGAATAAGCGATGTCGTCACAAAGATCCATGAGTTGGGCTTCAAACGTCTTCTTTCCCCGGGGAAGCTCCCAGCGGTCTCTTATATAGGAAATATACTCCCATTCATGCCGGTAAAGGCCTTTTTTATTCTCTGTTCCGGGAAAAGGATACTTGTTGGTCCCCAAGAGAACCGCATCGGAGAGGTTCAGTCCGTCGATGTTCTCGCGCTTCTCCAGAAACATCATTAGCCGGAAATTATGGGCATTGCCTTCAAAATGCTCGTATTTCCGCCGGATCGCTTCACGGGTAAGCGTCTCCTCCTCTGGTGAAACACTCCGTCCCTTCAGCTCCTGCTTGATTTTGTCCTCAATCAGGTTCTCCAGAATGCTCTCCAGCACTTCCTCCCCTTTGTGTCCAAACGGAGGATGTCCAAAATCGTGGGAAATCGCCGCGCATTCCACCACTTCCGGATCGATGATCAATCCGGGATGTTCCGCTGTCTCCGTCGCCACCTCCGGATATGCCCGGAGCAGACTGCGCGCCGCCTCGCGGGCGATTTGCGCCACCTCGAGCGAGTGGGTCAGCCGGGTCCGGTAATAATCACCCGTGCCCGCTCCGAACACCTGCGATTTGCCCTGCAACCGACGGAAGGTCGGCGAATGAATCAGCCGGGAGTAATCACGCTCGAACGTCGCGCGGTTGGTTTCCTGCCCGATATTGTCCGGATACTGCCGGTGCTGTCTTAATTCCTGAATATTCATAGTCTGCACTCCTTTTATCACTTCAGCCCTATTATGGGCAGAATCTAGCTTTACGTTACATTGAATATGTTCTACTGTATGCTATTGTAGCCGCCAAGAGACAGAACATAAAGCCTTGTTGCAAACAATTATATTGAATCATTGACGGGGTCCCCGGTCTGTTGTACGATTCAATTAGTTAAGCACTTAACTAAATCCTGGAGGATATTATTACTTGGACATTCAAAAGTATGTAACAAACCAGCCCTTGGAAGTACAGACCTTTTTCGCCCTAGTGGACACGACCGCACATCTGGTAGCGACGTCTGAAAAATATTGGTTCTCTAAAAATCTAAACGGTGCCCGCATCCGCATCCTTGTTGAAATCGCCAAAGCCGGCGGAAATATACTCCCCTCTGTACTTGCTGGCCGGATCGGCGTTACCAAGGCGAATATTAGCGCCATGCTGATCCCTTTGGAACAACTCGGCTATATTCATATCTCCAACCACCCCGAAGACGGCCGCAAGCGCCGCATCGTCCTATCACCGGAAGGCGAGCGATTGCTGCTCGATGTGATGCCTGGAAATCGCGAGACCATCGCGAAAAATATGAAGAGCCTGGACGAGACGGAGATGAAGCAGTTGTTAAGCCTGCTTCATAAACTGCACAAGAAACCCGATTAAAGGTTTCTCACGCACATTTAGTTAACCATTTAACCACTTCAAACCAATGAAGAAGGGAAGAGCACTATCATGAAAATCGCTGTTACCGGGGCTACAGGCAACTTGGGAAAACATATTTTAGCACAACTACTCAAGGTAGAGCCTGCGCAGAATATTGTTGCAAGTCTGCGCAGGCCTGAAGCTGGCGAGGTATGGCGCGCACAAGGCGTTGAGGTGAGATACGGAGACTACGATGACCCTGCCTCTTTGGAATCTTCTTTTTACGGAGCTTCAAAGTTGCTTCTGATCTCATCCCCCCTCCAGAACGATGAAGTCCGTCTACAGCAGCATCTGCATGCCATTGAAGCGGCGCAAAAGGTGAGCGTGGAACATCTTCTCTATACGAGTATCGCTCGGCCGGAACAAGGGAAATTGCCGTTACACCAGATGCATTTGCAAACGGAACAAGCGATTAAAGAATCGGGGATTCCTTACACCCTACTAAGGAACGCCTATTACATGGATCTCCTTAAACTCCTGGGCGTCCGGGAGGCGGCCGTAACCGGAGAGCTATGCACTCCGCCGGGTGATTGGGCCTTTAATACGGCGGCCAGAGAGGACTTAGCTGCGGCGGCCGTAACGCTTCTTACCGGGAAGGGTCATGAGAACAAAACCTATGAACTGACGGCGCCCGAGACTTGGACGATGGAGAATTTGGCGCAGGTGCTCTCAGAGGTAACCGGACAACCCATCGCTTGCAGAATCGATCCCCATCTGTCCAATCCCGTCTTTCAAATGCTCACGCTTGCGGATATGACCTATGTTTCGCCCGATTTAGCAAGACTGGCGGGCTCCCCGCTCCGCTCTATCAAGGATGAACTGCTAACTATGTTCCGCACTGGACCCAAAAGTTAGACACGTTCACCACAGATTAAGCATCATTACCGGCAAAGGAACCTGTTGCGCGGTGTAAGAGATATTTTATCTGTGCCGCGAAGCTGCATGGATGGAGGAGCTCCCATCCTGCGCTGAGACAGGAGCCTTTGCCTTTTTCGCATACATGTTTAAAAATCATTAATATGAGAAGTATTATAATAGACCATTTACAATAGTGTGTGACATACAGTATTATGAAATCAGGAGTTGATGATATGGCTGATGCAACTGAAGTAATACAAGGAATATTAGGCGAGCTGCGACGAGGAACGATCATTATCGGAGTTCTCAGTCAATTATCGGAGCCCCAATATGGATACTCACTTGTCACGGTGTTGGAAGAAAAGGGAATGAACATCGATCCCGGAACCTTATACCCTTTGCTCAGACGACTGGAGAAACAAATGCTGCTTGAGAGCACATGGGATACGAATGAAACCCGCCCCCGTAAATATTATGCGCTGACTGCGTTTGGGCGCGAGGTTTATGAAGGGTTATGCCGGGAATGGAATGAACTGAACGCGAGCATGCAAAAAATTATAAATCAAGATGGAGGCTAAACCATGGACATGATCGACCGTTATGTTTATGCAGTAACACAGCGTCTACCGGAGCAGCAACGGGAAGATATTAGCAAAGAATTGTATGGGTTGATTGAAGATATGTTAGAAGAACAAGCGCCGTTATCCGAACCTACTCCAGAAGCTGTAGAAAAAGTTTTGCTCCAGCTCGGACATCCGAGCGCCATGGCTGACAAATACCGGGGCCACGACCGGTATCTAATCAGTCCGGTCATGTTCGAGTCCTATCTAACAACGCTCAAAATCGTACTTTGGGCTATTTTGCTGTCGATGTCCGTCGTTTTTGTGATTGAATCGATCGTTGAGCCGCCATCGATTCTGGGCCATTTCACCGGTTATCTCGTTTCCCTGTTCTCAGCAGGCGCCCAAGGATTTCTCTGGGTGACCGTCGTCTTTGCCTTTATTGATTACGGAGCCCGCAAAAAGTATACAACCAGCAGTAAATTATCCATGGAGTGGTCCCCCTCCGATCTCCCCCCCATTTCTGATCCTCAGTCACAGATCAAGCTTTCGGAGCCGGTATCCGGTATTATTTTTACGGTGCTGTGTATAGTAATCTTCATGTTCGGACCCGAACTCATCGGGGCATATCGACTTCACGATGATGTCGTCACCTCGATTCCCCTGATGAACGCCGACGTCTTTAGCAAATACCTGCCCTTCATCGGTGGTTTGGGAGTCCTGGGTGTGATGAGAGAAATTTTAAAAATTATTGTCCGCCGCCGCACCCTTACGATCCTCATCTTCCATATTTCTACCAGCCTGCTAGGCTTGATCTTTGCCGCTATATTGTTGAACACGCCAGGCTTCTGGAACGCCGACTTTCTGAGTCAACTTCAAGCCGTCGGATGGGCTCCGCAAGCCGGCGAAGATTACGAGAACCTCAAAACGATATGGCTCACAGTTACCAATAATCTATTCTTTTTCATCGCCCTCATCACGGTGATTGATATTATTTCAGAGATATACAAGTTTTCACGCGTCAAATTGCCATCGGGAGTTATTACAATGAAATGGAAATAAGAATCTCTCAACAAAAAAGAAGCGTATGGTTCAAATGCCGATGCATTCGGGCCATGCGCTTTATTAGTTGCCAACTGATAAAAGATCCTATCCGGGTGAATCAGGCCTTTCGCTTATTTAGCGCCCGCCGATAGGCCATCACCCTGCGGTACATGGATTTATCTTTTAATTGATTAAAAATGTAAGGGTCCGGATTGGTGTTGACCTCAATAATCCACGGAGTAAGTGTACGGTCGAGTCCCACGTCTACCCCCAACTGCTTGAAGCCGAGATTTTTTTTATGATAAAACCGGCCGATGTCCTCCCCCAGCTTATTCAGACGGCGGATTAATCCGGCCTGCCGGGCCGCATCCATATGAGGCGAGAGGAGCTTTTCAACCGAAGTCGGCTTACCTCCGTTGTGATAGTTCGTAACGATCTTGCCGGACTGCGCCACTCTTCCGATCATGCCCGTAGTCTCCCATTTCCCTTGGGGACTAAGCTGAACCATGACTCGCAGGTCGAATCGCCGGTCCTTATGCTTGAGCAGGGCAATCCCTTTTTGGATCAGGTAGCTTCGACTTCCGATATGTTTTTTCAGAGAGAAGTACAAAGCTTCCACATCTGTCTTCCTAGTGATCTTCGTATCCCTTTGATACTGGTACAGCGTTCTGCCGGATTCCCTGACAACTTCGACCCTCATAACCCCGTTGCCATAAGTTCCGCGCTCAGGTTTAATGTATACCATTCCGTATTTTTGAAGCATGCGGTTCAAATTCTCCCTGCCAAACCGTGCCGTCTCCGGAATCAGCGGCGAGATCGCGGCACTTTTCATGAGCACTTTCGTTTTAATCCATTTGCTTGTGAGCGTGGAGCGTCCTGTTCCCATTACATTTCCTCCAGTTTCCAGTCTCTGATATCTTCTTTAGCGATCTACAACATGTCATGCCCGGA
>DJTQ01000361.1 GCA_002439285.1 Paenibacillaceae bacterium UBA6304 | reverse complement strand
ATACGCGTTTCGGTTTACCGTCAACCAAGATCCGAACTTTCTGTACGTTTACGCCCCAAGAACGGCGGTTGCGATTGTTAGCATGGGAAACATGGTTACCACTGCTAGGTTTTTTACCTGTTACATAACATTTGCGAGACATTCATTACACCTCCTGTTCAAATACACCTGTCTTGAAAATAACAGCTTATTAGCAAGTTCACAGTTATTGTTCAAACAAAACAATACTTAAATATAATATCATAGTAAAAAAAGCCCCGTCAACCGATCGTCAAACATTATTTCTTTCTCCTTGACCATCTTTTATTTATTTCTCTTTATTCTTATAGTACAATATGGTTTAGTCCATAATAATTTCAAGGGAGGAGTGAGTGCAGGCGTGGCTATACAATTGGATACCGAATATGGACACATCGATATCTCGGAAGAATCAATAGCGGTTATCGCCGGATCGGCCGCCATGGAATGTTATGGACTGGTAGGAATGGCAAGCCGAAAGCAATTTAAAGACGGCATCGCCGAATTGCTTGGGCGTGAAAATTTGACCCGGGGTGTGGAAGTGAGCCTTGAGAATAACCGATTGGCAATTTATCTTTATATTATAGTCAGTTACGGCACAAAAATTTCCGAGGTCGCACACAACATACAGCAAAAAGTAAAATACGTGTTAAGTGAAGTCGTTGGACTGGAAGTCGCCGAAGTCGGCGTTGTAGTTCAAGGCGTACGTGTATCAAGCTAGGAAGGGGAATTCTCTTGAGTAAGCGTTCTATAAATGGAACAGATTTTACCGCCATGGTATTGGCCGGGGCGGATCGGCTGGGGCAGCATGCTGAGCATGTCAACTCGCTGAACGTGTTTCCGGTTCCCGACGGGGATACCGGGACTAATATGAATTTGACGATGACAGCCGGCGTAACCGAGCTGAAAAACAACGGTTCAGGTGGCGTGGGCAGCCGGGCAGGCGTGTTGTCCAAGGGGCTTCTGATGGGCGCTCGGGGGAACTCGGGGGTTATTTTGTCCCAGCTGTTCCGCGGTTTTGGCCGTTATGCAGCATCGTACGAGGAGCTAAATACAGTTCATTTCGCGGCCGCTCTGCAAAGCGGTGTGGATACCGCTTATAAAGCGGTTGTTAAACCTGTGGAGGGAACAATTCTTACGGTGGCGAAGGAAGCTGCCAAGCATGCCGTCTTTTTTGCCAGACGGACTACAGACATTACGGAACTTATGGCCGAAGTGTTGGCTAAGGCCAAGGAAGCCCTTGCTAATACTCCGGAGCTTTTGCCTGTTTTAAAACAAGTCGGCGTCGTAGATTCCGGCGGCCAGGGACTGGTTTATATTTATGAAGGCTTTATGGAGCAGTTAACGGGCAAGGTACCGGCTTATGTACCAATTCCGGGGAATGTTGCCGCTCCGTCAGCTACCGTCCGTGCGCCTCAAGCGTCCCAATCGGTGTTTGATGCTGCACATTCGATTTCCGCACAGGCTAAGTTGGAAACCGAAGATATTGAATTTTTGTATGATATGGAATTTTTTATTAATCGCAAATTGGGTGAAGGCCCGAACTCGATATTTGATGAGGATCAATTCCGGAAAGCGCTGTCAATAAATGGAGATTCTATTATTGTCATAGCGGATGACGAAGTTATTAAAGTGCATGTTCACTCCAAAGCGCCCGGCGAGGTCCTGAACCTTGCGCTACGCTATGGCGAAATTACGCAAATTCATATTTTAAATATGCGCGAGCAACACCGCGATCTCTTGACGACCGGCATGGATGCAGCTCCGATGCCTGAACTGTTCGCCGATATTCCTGCGGAACAGGTTCGCCCGCTTGATCCGGCCTCGCTTCCGGCCGATGAGATGGCCCCATACGGATTTATCGCCGTGGCTTCCGGCCAAGGGATCTCCGATATCTTCAAGAGTCTTGGCGTCGATGTCGTCTTGTCCGGCGGACAGACGATGAATCCGAGCACGGAGGACTTCGTAAAGGCGATTCATTCGATTTCGGCCCAGCATATTTTCGTGCTTCCGAACAATTCGAATATCGTACTCGCTGCTCAGCAGGCTCGCGATCTTCTCGAAGGAGAGCGCAGCGTGACGGTCATTCCGAGCAAGAGCATTCCGCAAGGGATTTCCGCGGCTTTTGCCTTCCAAGAAGAAGAGAGCACGGAGAGCAACACGGATAATATGATGAATGCCGTTCAGCATGTGAAGACAGGACAAGTTACTTATGCCGTCCGGGACACGGTGTTTGACGATCTGGAGATCACGGCTGGGCATTACATTGGGATCGCGGATTCCAAAATCGTAAGCACGGAAGAAGGACTGCTGGAGACGAGCAAAGAGTTGTTATCCAAAATGCTCGCCGGCGGCGATGAGATCGTCACAATCCTGGTAGGCGAAGAAGCTGCTTCCGAAACTACAGAATCGCTCGCAGCCTGGATTCATGAAGTATATCCTGACGCTGAAGTGGAAATTCACGAAGGCGGCCAGCCGATTTATTATTACTTATTTTCGGTTGAATCCTAAAAGTCTAAAGTGCTCTTGAAAAGGAGCAGAGGAGAAAGGATGGGATCTCTTTGAAGCAGGCTGTTATCGTGGCCGACAGTACGGCCGATATTCCCAAGACGATGGTTGAGGAATATGGGATTCATATCGTACCTATGCGTCTTTCATTCGATGAGGAATCTTTTGTGGAAGGCGTCGACATCACCGTCGAAGAGTTTTATGACAAACTCACCAAATCCAAGGAGTTGCCAACGACTACGCAAACCTCTCCGTCCCAATATGTTGAGGTATACCAGAACTTGATGCAGCAGTACCCGGGGGCTCCGATTATTTCAATTCATATTTCTTCCGGCATGAGCGGTACTTACCAATCGGCCATGCTCGCAAAAAGCATGCTGGAGGAAGAAGCCGGGGAAGGTGTCGATATTACGGTTATCGATTCTCTGTGCGCTACTTACGGTTTTGGCCTTCAGGTCGTGTTAGCGGCAAGAATGGCTAAACAGGGCATTTCACCCGCAGAAATTAAAGCCGAAGTGGAGCGTGTCGGCAAAGAACGCAGGCTCTATTTTTTGGTGGATGTTCTTGATTATTTGCAAAAAGGCGGCCGGATCAGAAAATCCGCTGCAATTGTCGGCTCCCTTCTTAATATCAAACCGATTTTGTCGGTGGACCAGGAGGGCATCATTTACCCGGTCGACAAAGTAAGAGGGCAGAAAAAGGCCGTTTCCAAAGTGATCGAGTTGTTCTTGAAAGATATGGGAGATCGGAAAGATATCAACATCGCGGTCTGCGACGCCGTCAATCCGGAGGGCGCCGAAGAAATCATACGCTTGATGTCCGAGCATTTCACGCTGCATGAGGTGGTTCGAACTAGTATTGGAGCCGTAGTCGGTACCCATGTGGGACCCGGCACCGTGGCCGTTTTTATTTGGCCGGCTAAATAGTCCAAGTGAGACCCGCAATATTAACGGGAAATGAATCATCGGGCGCTTTAAAGTGAGGGATCAAGATGGACTTAAACGAAATCCCGGTAAGGCAAGTCAACGGCGTGAGCGCTCTTAAAGCAGGAGAGCTTCACGCCTTTGGCGTCTTTACGGTGAGTGATTTAATTGAATATTATCCGTTCCGGTATGAGGATTACCGGCTTCGTTCCTTGACGGAAGCCAAGGACGGGGACAAGATTACCGTTCAGGCCAAAATCATGGGGATTCCCGTGCTGCAGCGGTACGGCAAGAAATCGAGACTCACCTGCAAAATGGTGGCTGAGGACTGGATGTTTACGGCCACGTGGTTTAACCGCCATTTTTTGCGGGAGGAACTGACGCCGGGCCGGGAAATTATTTTAACGGGAAAATGGGACATGCGGCGGAGTCAACTGACGGTGTCGGAATCGGAGTTTCCCGATAAAGGGACGCTGCGCAGCGGAAGCCTGCAGCCCGTCTATTCCGTGGGCGGCAAGATTACGCAGGCTTGGATCCGGAAGACGATTGGACAGGCTTTGACGCAGTACGGGGAGATGATTCCGGAGAACCTTCCCCCGGAATTGCTACGGCAGTACGATCTGATGCCGCGCCGTCGGGCGATTCAGCGCCTTCATCAGCCGCAGGATAGCGAGGAAGGGCAGCTCGCCCGCCGGCGGATGGTCTATGAGGAGCTGTTTCTGTTCCAGCTCAAACTGCAGGCTTACCGCGCAATGAACCATGAACGAATGGACGGTATCCGGCACGAGGTCGAGAATGCGACGGTGCGTGAGTTCGTACGCAGCCTTCCGTTTGAGCTGACGGATGCGCAGAAAAAGGTGGAGCTGGAGATTTTGCAAGACATGCGATCTCCTTATTGCATGAACCGGCTGCTACAGGGCGACGTAGGCTCCGGTAAGACGGTCATCGCCGCCATCGCTTTGTTCGCGGCGGTCAAATCCGGGCATCAAGGCGCATTCATGGTGCCGACCGAAATTTTGGCCGAGCAGCATGTCCGTTCGCTGACCAAACTGTTTGAACCGTTTGGTATAACGGTCGGTTTGCTGACGGGCAGTGTGACGGGCCGACGACGTAAAGACTTGCTTGCTTCGCTGCAGATGGGCATGACAGATATCATCGTCGGTACGCATGCACTGATCCAGGAAGACGTGTTCTTCCGCTCGCTCAGTCTGGTTGTAACGGATGAGCAGCACCGGTTCGGGGTAAATCAGCGCAGCATTTTGCGGCGCAAGGGCTTTAATCCCGATGTGCTGACGATGACGGCGACGCCGATTCCGCGGACGCTCGCCATCACGGCGTTCGGTGACATGGACGTCTCGACGCTCTCGGAGCGGCCGAAAGGGCGAAAGCCGATTTCGACTTATTGGGTTAAGCACGGGATGATGGACCGGGTACTCGGCTTCATTTCCCGCGAAATTTTGCTGGGACGTCAGGCGTATCTGATTTGCCCGTTGATCGAAGAGTCGGACAAGCTCGATGTGCAGAACGCGATCGAC
>DJTQ01000019.1 GCA_002439285.1 Paenibacillaceae bacterium UBA6304 | reverse complement strand
CGCTCGATTTCTACGATCGCCGTTACGAGGCGGTCCAGGAAGTAGCGGTCATGAGAAACGACGAGCAGGGCGCCGGAATAATTACGAAGGTAATCCTCCAGCCACGTTAACGTCTGAATGTCCAAATGGTTTGTCGGTTCGTCAAGCATAAGCAGGTCGGGAGCCTGAAGCAGGATCCGCGCCAAGGCGAGCCGGGTTTTTTGGCCGCCGCTCAGGGTTGAAATCACCGTATCCGGTGCAAACGAGCCGAAACCCATGCCATGGAGTACACTGCGTATACGGGTTTCGATTTCATATCCGCCGTGATCTTTGAACCAGTCCGATTTCGTGGCATATCGGGTTAGCAGTTCCTGGTAAGCTTTATCTTCATGGGACTCAGCCGGATCGGCAATTTGTATCTCCATCCGGCGAAGCTCCTGTTCCGCTTCCGTCAAGTTGGAGAAGACATCGAGCATCTCTTCCCAAATCGTACGGTCCGATTGCAGGCCGCTATTTTGTGCGAGATAACCGACCCGCGTTTCCTTAGCTTTGAATATTTGTCCGCCGTCCGGAGTCAGCTCTCCCGCTAAGATTTGCAGCAGGGTGGATTTGCCCGCACCGTTCACGCCGACGAGACCGATCCGGTCCCGTTCAAGAACCTGCAGGCTGATTCCTCCAAGTATAGTGGTTACTCCGTATAATTTAGTAATGTCAGTAGCTTGAAGCAGCATATCAATTTCGATCCTCCTATATAACTCCCTTTCTAAGAACAGTGTACATGAAATGAGGTTTAAATGCACCGCTCATTCCAGTAAGGAAGGGGATTACAGGCCCGGTTCAGTTTTCATTTTGCCTCAACAATGATACACTAAGGAAAGATATAGCAAGTCCCGTCTCCTTGGCGGGAAAGGAGTTCATACATGGGCATCAGGGAAAGCAAAAGAGAGCTTCGAGCAGAGATGTCCCGGGCTCGTTCCGAGATTTCCGAGAAGTCCCGAAGCGTACAATCACTTGCTGCTTGTAAGCATGCGGAACATGAAGTACTGGGGCCACTTCGGAACAAACGTGGCAGCGGGCTGACGGTATTTACGTATCTGTCGTTCGGCGATGAGCCGGATACTCACCCGCTCCTGCGGACCTGTCTTGAACAGGGCGATACGGTTCTAATCCCGAGAGTGATCGGAAACGGAATCATGACGCTGCATTGCATCACTGATGAATTGAATCTTATATCCGGAACCTGGGGGATTCTGGAGCCGGAAGAGAACGCACCCATATGGCCGCTCAGCCGTTACGGGGAGATTGATCTCGCCGTTGTTCCAGGCTTGGCTTATGATCGACGTGGAGGCAGAATCGGCTTTGGCGGAGGTTATTACGATCGTTTCGTAGCTGAATGGATGGCTTTGAGAACGGGAGAAACCAAGCGAAGCGGTTATGCGCTAAGGGCTGCGCTAGCGTTCCAGGAGCAAATTATTTCAGGCACGATCCCCATGGAAGAACATGATTGTAAACTGGATATGCTGTTTACGGCATCCGGTACTATATATATAGAAGGAAAGTAGTGAATAACATAATGGATTCGGCAGAAACCCAAGGGAAGATGACTCATTTTAATGAACAGGGAAGAGCCCGTATGGTTGACGTTTCGGGTAAGGAATCCACGGTACGCGTCGCGGTTGCGGAAACGACAATCACTATGTTGCCTACGACCTTGCTGGCGATCAAGGAAGGCAAGGTCGGAAAGGGCGACGTGCTGGCAGTTGCTCAAATTGCCGGAATACAGGGGGCCAAACGAACTTCGGACTGGATTCCGATGTGTCATCCCTTGCCGCTGACCGGCATCAACCTTAGCTTCGCAGACAATGGAGTCGACGAGCTACGCATTGAGGCCACCGTAAAAACGGAAGGAAAGACCGGAGTGGAGATGGAGGCGCTCACAGCGGTATCCGCCGCTGCGCTTACCGTTTATGACATGTGTAAGGCATTGCAGAAGGATATGGTGATCGGACCTACCCAGCTTTGTTCAAAGAGCGGTGGAAAGAGCGGGGATTATATCCGGGAAAGTTAGACATATTGATCTACAGGCGAATGATTAATTTCAGAGTTGTATACAAGAGATGGATAAGGAGGGTGACTCATGGTTTGGAAGACAGCGATCCTAACGGCAAGCGACAAGGGAGCCAGAGGCGAACGTGAAGACACGAGCGCCCAGGTAATTCGCGAATTGGTGGAGGAAGAGCTCGGGGGCGAAATTGTGGAATATCGAATCGTTCCCGATGAACCCGATGAAATTATTGCTGCCCTGATTGAAATGACGGATTATTTTCAAGCCGATCTGGTGCTGACGACAGGGGGAACGGAGCTTGCGATCCGTGATGTAACCCCGGAGGCGACGCGGAGAGTCATAGAGCGGGAAGTGCCGGGAATGGCGGAAGCCATGCGAAATACGTCGATGCAGAAAAACCGGGGAGCGATGCTGTTCCGCGGCATTGTCGGAATTCGCGGACGCACACTGATCGTTAATTTGCCCGGAACACCGAAAGGCGTACACGAGAATTTGGCAGCCATTATGGACCAGCTTCCGGAAGCGCTGCTGATGGTCACAGGACAATTTCGGCTCTAATTATTTCGGGATTCCAAAATTGATGCAGGGCTGTCGAATGGATGGACTAATTTTGTGATATAGGTTATGGTAATGTTAGGTGAAAGGAGAGTCGAGGATGACAGCCGGATTTCTATTAATCGTTATTGCAGCATTACTTCTGTTTGGACCGAATAAATTACCTGAACTGGGTCGTGCGGTCGGTCGTACTTTCCGGGAATTTAAAGATGCTACCCGGGATATTGTGGATGATCATAATCAGCAGCCTGAAGTAAAGAAAACGGAGGCACCCGTGGTTTCGACTCCGCAGCCTGATCAAGCCGACCCTCGTCGGTTGCCGGAATAGTTAGAAATAAAGAAACTGCGTTCCCTTCCTAGCCGGGAGGGATTTTGTTTGTTATATATGTACATGGATGACGGGGAGGCAGGCCTGTGGCTGAAGAAAAAGAGACGCAAAGTGTGGTCGATCATCTATCCGAATTGAGACGCAGATTGTTTTATGTATTGTCTGTCTTCGTAATCGTTCTGGTCGGAGCCTTCTTTGTGGTGGATCCCATTTATCATTACCTGACCGTGAACGCCTTCTCCGGCGTCCGCATTGAATTAAACGCCTTCTCCTTCTGGGACGGGGTCGGCGTGTACATGAAAATCGCTATGGTCGTGGCCTTGGGAATTACTTTACCGTTCACGTTATATCAAATTTGGGCTTTTGTGAGCCCAGGATTAAAACCGGCGGAACAGAAAGCCACGCTTAGATACATTCCGTTTGTGTTTCTTTGCTTTTTGGCGGGACTGGCGTTTGGTTACTTCGTCGTATTTCCGCTAGCTATGTCGTTTACGGGTTCGCTTAACAAGCAGCTCGGTTTGATTGAGACGTACGGAAAG
>DJTQ01000021.1:6315-8585 GCA_002439285.1 Paenibacillaceae bacterium UBA6304 | reverse complement strand
ACCGTTGTTTGATCTCATTGGCGATCTGAGCAAGACCAGTGCAAGAACTGCTAGAATCCATTACGGAGCCGGAGGATGGACCGCGCATCACAATGTTGATTTGTGGCGGACATCTACACCGAGTGACGGGGATGCCAGTTGGGCGTTTTGGCCGATGGGCGGAGTGTGGCTAAGCCGTCATCTTTGGGAGCATTATGACTTTACGCGGGATGAAACATTTTTACGGGAAACCGCTTATTCCTTGTTGAAGGGGGCTGCGGAGTTTTGCCTGGATTGGCTCGTTCCGGGTCCAAGCGGCGAACTGACTACAGCGCCTTCTACTTCGCCGGAGAATAAATTCCTGACGAAAGACGGCGAGCCATGTAGCATATCGGCCGGTTCCACCATGGATCTGTCTCTGATCCGCGAATTGTTCGACCATTGTATTCAGGCGTGCAAGATTCTGGGAATCGATCATGAATGGTCTCATCGACTGGAAGAAGCGATGGAGCGAATGGCGATACCGGAAATCGGACCGGATGGCCGGCTGCGTGAATGGAGTGAAGATTTTGTGGAGGCGGAACCGGGACACCGGCACGTATCACATCTATACGGTTTATATCCGGGAAATGCCATTACACCGGAGGGAACACCGGATTTGGCGGACGCGGCCCGTAAATCGTTAGACAGCCGAATCAGCCAAGGAGGAGGGCATACCGGCTGGAGCTGTGCATGGTTGATTAATCTGTACGCCCGACTTGGGGATGGAGAAACGGCATATCGGTTTGTAAACACGCTGCTGTCCCGTTCGACCTATCCTAACTTGTTTGATGATCATCCGCCGTTCCAAATTGACGGCAACTTCGGGGGAGCAGCCGGCATTGCCGAAATGTTGCTTCATAGTCATCGGGACGGAATCGATCTGCTGCCAGCGCTGCCGGGAGCCTGGTCATCGGCGGGCAGCGTCCGTGGACTCCGGGCAAGAGGTGGTTACACGGTCAGCATGGCTTGGGATAACGGCCGTCTGACTGAAGCGCGTATCACCGCTTCGCACAGCGGCTGGTGTACTGTTCGTTATAAAGAGTGCATTGCCATTACTAAGCTGGACGGATCATCTGTTCAAACTGAGGATGATCGTTTCTGGGCGGAGCAGGGGGAGACTTATCTGATTTCCGTAAAATAAATTCTCTTCCATTTTAAGAAAGCAAGGGCTGTTCAAAGGGTCGAATAGATCGGCCTTGAGGACAGCCTTGCTGTTTATGTTCCGAATTTCAGCAGGTTTTTAATGCAATCTTCGAAATTGTTGCGGAGTCAGGTTGGTATGTTTACGGAATGTGGCTACGAAATGGCTGGTATCGCGAAAGCCGGTCTCGCCGGCGATGCTTGATACGGTGAGATCCGGATTCCCGGCTAGCCGTTCCTTGGCTTTGTGTATGCGCATTTGAACGAGGTAGGCATAAGGGGAAAGACCGAAGGTAAGCTGAAACAGCTTGCTTAAATGACGACTGGAGATCCCGAGGACTTCGGCCAAGCTGTCCAGACCGATGTCCGGATTGCCATAATGAATTTCCATCCATCTTAGTAGAGGCTCTAGCTTTTCCATGTTGCGGGTTACGGAAATGCTGCTGGCTTGTCCGAATTTACTCAAAAGACCAAGGAACCGGTATGTTTCAGTAGAAGTCTCAAGACCAAACAGGTCATTGCCGGTATCCAGTTGCTCAAGCATCAAGCCAAGCAGGGGAGCCAACGGCGAATCCGGCTCCCAACGAAAAAAGGCAGGTTCACGGATAGCAAATGCAGCAAGAATAGGACCGGTCGCTTCTCCGCCGAATGTGAGATACAGCGTACTCCATCCGTTCCCCTGGGATGTTGCTTCGTAAGCATGTGGCATTCCAGGAGGGAGGAGCAACCCAGTGAATGGTTCCAGCACGACAATCTCATTTCCGTAGGACAATCTGCCTTCTCCCGCTTCGGTTTGAATCCAGTGGTAAAAAGGATAGCCTTCGGGGCGGGTGACTTTTTCCTGGCTCGGGTTGTAGCCGATGCTTTCGACAAGTAAGGGGAGATGTTGGTTCCCGGAAGGGGTGAAGACATATCTCCGGTAAGCTGGCGACGTTAGCATGAAGGGGTCCTCCTATCAGTTCCATATTATTATATTTGAAGTCGAAAATATTATATATCAAGGGCTAAATTTTGATTTTACAATGGTAATATAATTATATCACTTAAAAGGATGTGTTCGCAGTGATCAATGATAAGCTGCCGAAAATATGGTACGGCGGGGGCTATAA
>DJTQ01000021.1:0-6193 GCA_002439285.1 Paenibacillaceae bacterium UBA6304 | reverse complement strand
ATGGTACGGCGGGGACTATAACCCCGAGCAATGGGATGCGGAGATTTGGAAAGAGGACGAGCGCATGTTCAAGCTTGCCGGCATCGACGTGGCTACCGTCAATGTGTTCTCCTGGGCGCTGAACCAGCCGGATGAGGATACTTATGATTTTGCCCAACTTGATGAGACTATGGACCGCTTGTACAAGAGCGGAGTGTATACTTGCCTGGCGACGAGCACGGGGGCTCATCCGGCGTGGATGGCCAGAAAATACCCTGATGTTACTCGCGTGGATGTACAGGGAAGAAAACGGAAGTTTGGCGGACGCCATAACTCCTGCCCGAATTCGCCGACCTATCGTAAGTATTCCGTTCGCATGGCCGGTAAATTGGCAGAGAGATATAAGGACCATCCAGGACTGCTGATCTGGCACATTTCTAATGAATACGGCGGTTACTGCTACTGTGATAATTGCGCGGCCGGGTTCCGCAAATGGCTGGAGGAGCGTTATGGTAATCTGGATGCTTTGAATAAGGCATGGAATACCCGATTCTGGGGCCACACGTTCTACGATTGGGAAGAGATCGTACCTCCGAGCGAACTGAGCGAAGAATGGAACGGCAACCGTACCAACTTCCAGGGGATCTCGCTGGATTACCGTCGTTTTATGTCTTACAGCTTGCTGGAATGTTATAAACTGGAGTATGAAGAAATCAAGAAATATACCCCGAACATTCCGGTGACAACCAACCTGATGGGCTTCTATCCTGAGCTCGATTATTTTGAGTGGGCTAAATACATGGATATCGTATCGTGGGACAACTATCCTTCGCTGGATACGCCGATCAGCTTTACGGCAATGACGCATGATTTGATGCGCGGGCTGAAAAACGGCGATCCGTTCATGCTGATGGAGCAAACGCCGAGCCAGCAAAACTGGCAGGCCTACAACTCCTTGAAGCGTCCGGGCGTTATGCGTTTATGGAGTTACCAGGCTGTGGCGCGCGGCGCGGATACGGTCTTATTCTTCCAGCTTCGCCGTTCTATCGGTGCGTGCGAGAAGTATCACGGCGCCGTGATCGAGCATGTCGGGCATGAACATACCCGTGTATTCCGGGAATGCGCGGAGGTCGGTCGCGAGCTGGAACTGCTAGGAGATACCCTCTTGGACGCTCGCACGGAGGCCAAAGTCGCGATTGTTTATGATTGGGAGAATCGTTGGGCGACCGAATTGTCCAGCGGGCCGACGATCGCTCTGAATTATGTAAACGAAATTCATAAGTACTATGATGCGTTGTTCAAAATGCATGTAGAGAGCGATATGGTATCGGTGGAAGAGGATCTGAGCAAATACGAAATCGTCATCGCACCGGTCATGTACATGGTAAAACCGGGCTTCGCGCAAAAAGTGGAGCAGTTCGTCGCAAATGGCGGTACGTTTATCACTACCTTCTTTAGCGGCATCGTGAACGAGAACGATCTCGTGACGACCGGAGGATACCCAGGTGAACTGAGAAAGGTGCTCGGAATTTGGGCGGAAGAGATCGATGCGCTGTTCCCGGATCAGAGTAATCAGATCGTGATGAAGCAGGCATGGGGTCAACTTGAGGGACAATTCGAATGTAACTTGCTTTGTGACCTCATTCATTCCGAAGGTGCTGAAGTACTGGCCGAATATGGTTCGGATTTCTACAAAGGAATGCCTGTCCTGACGAAGAACCGCTTTGGTTCCGGTAATGCCTACTATGTAGCGAGCAGCCCGGAGGCGTCTTTCCTTGAAGGATTCCTTGCTAACCTGTGCGAGGAGAAAGGCATCAAACCGCTGCTGAATGCTCCAGCGGGTGTAGAAGTGGCACGCCGGGTGAAGGGCGATAAGGAATTCTTGTTCTTGCTCAATCACAATGCGGATGCTTCGAATGTGGAGATTGGTTCCACCGAGAAGAAAGATCTTCTGGGCGGCACGGCCGTGAAGGATTCCGTCACTGTTCCAGGCCGGGGAGTAATCATTCTGGAAGGAACTAAGTAAAGAGCGAATTCTCCAAATTTAGGCCTTATCCGCATCAAAACCAAATAGAATCAGCCGTAGAACCGCCGGCCCTTAACCGGGGCTGGCGGTTCTTGGTTTTTACTCAATTTAAGTCTTTGGGAATTAGGGAGTGGAGGATTGGTAGAATGGATAATGCCATTAAGCGGAAGATGAGCCAGGATGATTTGACGGTCTTGGTAAAACGGGCGTTGGGCGAAGAGAAGGAGATTATCTCTAACGAGGAATTAAAGGACGGTTGGTTCAACTCCGCTTACGATTTAACCTTAAGCGACGGTTCGCGAACAGTTCTGAAGATTGCGCCCCGCACAGGCGCCGGGATGATGACTTATGAGCGCAATGTAATGAGAGCCGAGGTTGAGGTTCTGCGTCTGCTGAAGGACACCGGTAGCATTCCGGTACCTGAGGTTTATTATTATGAAGCCGAGGAAGACGGACAAGAGTGCTTCCTGATGGAACATCTCCCGGGCAGCCCGTACAATAAGATCAAGGAACAACTCCTGCCGGAAGAACGCGGGCAGATTGAAGAAGAGCTCGGTAGACTGAGCCGGCGAATCAATGAGATTCAAAGTGATCGGTTCGGCTACTATGCCTTGGAAGAGCAGCAGGGAAATGACTGGATGACGGTATTTTCGAACATGGTTTCCGGCTTGTTAGCCGATGCGAAGGATAAAGATATTGAACTACCTGCAAGCGCGGAGCAAATAAAGTCCGCAATGGGTCGGCGTAAAGCCAGTTTGGAGGAAGTTACTGTTCCCTGCTTGGTGCATTGGGATTTATGGGATGGCAATGTGTTTGTAGAACAAGGCCGGATTACCGGATTGATCGACTGCGAAAGAGCGCTATGGGGTGACCCGCTTATGGAATACTATTTCCGCCCATTGGCTGGAGATCATTCCGCCTTTTTAAAGGGGTACGGGAAGGAAATCTTTACGGACCGTGAAAAAGAGCGGATGGAGCTCTATGACTTATACCTTGCTTTAATCATGCATATCGAATGTACATACCGTCAATACAGCGATGAGAATCATCGCCGCTGGGCAGCAGAGCACTTAGAGCAATGTTGGGAAGGTATAATAGCAAAATAAGCTGTCTCGGAACCATAAACTGCGTTCTAAACTGCGTTCTCCTTCGTAGAAAGCCATGTGATCGACCAACATCGCTAACCTCATCAACCTCATCAACCTCATCAACCTCAACTAAATGGGAAATAAGGGGCTTTTAGGGCGTTATTTGCGCGATTCTTACCCTTCCTAGGCTAATAGCGGACTTTTAGGGTCTTATTTTACAAATGTTAGTCCGAATTAGTAAATTTCAAGCGAGGTTGAGGGAAATAGGGTCCTAAAAGGTCCTTATTAGCAAGTAATAATCTGAGTTCAGGAAAATAGGGCCCCAAAAGTCCCTTATTGGGGATTGCAAACCGCTGCCCCCCTACCGATCGAGTTTGACCAAGCAGCGAGGGAAGAGGTGTTTCCCGCAACCTGAAAACTAGATTATTAATTCGTCCCATTAAAAAGAGCCATCCGCAAGCCCATCTGGCAGGCGGATAGCTCTTTTGCGTTATTAGTTGTTTTCCAAAATGGTGTTCAAGGTGGTTCTGTCGAGACCCTTGACCAATTTGATCAGCAGCTCCTTAGCCGCTGCATAATCGTCCGTGTGAATGATCGAGGACGAGGTGTGAATGTAGCGGGAACAAATTCCGATTACCGTTGAAGGAACGCCGATTCCGCTCAAATGGACTTGGCCGGCATCCGTACCGCCAGGGGACACGAAATACTGATACTTAATTTTGTGCGTATCGGCTGTGTCCTGAATGTACTCCACCATTCCCCGGTGGGTCAGCATCGTCGGGTCATAGATCCGCAGGAGTGCCCCTTGGCCTAATTGCCCGAATGCTTTCTTGTCACCGGTCATGTCGTTGGCGGCGCTCGCATCGAGGCCGAAGAAAATGTCCGGCTGGATCAGATTCGCCGAGGTCCGCGCTCCGCGGAGGCCGAGTTCTTCCTGTACGGTGGCCCCGCAGTACAGCGTATTCGGCAGTTTCTCGCCCTGCAGCGCCTCCATCAGCTCGATGGCAAGGCCTACGCCATAACGGTTGTCCCATGCCTTGGCCATAATCTTCTTCGGATTCACCATCGGCGTGAACTCGCAGATTGGTACGATTTGTTGTCCCGGCCGAACACCGGCGGCTTCCGCTTCCGCACGGCTGTCCGCTCCGATATCAAGGTACATCGTTTTGATATCGACCGGCTTGCTGCGCTGGATTTCGTCCAGCAGATGCGTCGGGGTCGACCCGACTACGCCGGTGATCCGGCCTTGTGGGGTAATGATTTGCAGGCGTTGAGCCAAGACGGCTTGACTCCACCAGCCCCCGATCGGCTGAAAATGCACCATCCCTTTATCGGTAATACCTGTCGTCATAAAGCCGACCTCGTCCAAATGCCCGGCCACCATAACCCGCGGGCCTTGGTCATCGCCGCGAAGGACGCCGAACAGGCTTCCCAAACGGTCCTGTACGAATTCATCGGTATACGCGGACAATTGCTCTTTAAACCATGCCCGGAGCTCGCGTTCAAATCCCGGAGCAGCAGGGAATTCGGTTAATTGTTTAAACAGCTCCATTGTTTTGTTGTTCATATTCGTTCTCTCCTTTCCATCATTATTTAGTATGTACCAGCTTATAAGGAATGTCTATGTTCTGCTGGAGGATCGCGTTAATTCCACTTATTGAATGGCACCTGAACATCGGGAATTTCATATAATGCAGCAAAGCTATTTATCGTGAACCGAGGAGGCAAGGGGGCAAGTCATGATGGAACGCTATTCCAAAGACTGGCTGGTGATTATGCTGTTGTTTATTTTGCTGGTTATTATTCTTCAATATCTTTAAAATAGGGCACTACTGAAAGCAGCGTTTTCCCGGCATTGGGGATACGTTGCTTTTTTGTTTCAAGTGAAGATCCTCCATCGTGAATTCGTTAGGCGTTATGGATGATTTACCAAACATAACAAGCGGGAGAATGACAAATAATGAATATACCGCTAAAGGAAATGCTTGAATCGCAAGAAGGAGGGATGGCGCTTGCCAGCTAAAGCCAAATCAAGATCCAGTGCCCGGGTGAAGCTGAATACGATGTCGCTGACCGAAGAGGATTATAAGGAAATTGCCAACAAACATAAACCGAAAACGAATATCTTTGGAAACTGCCTGAAGGCGTTTCTTGTCGGGGGACTGATCTGCCTGATCGGTCAGTGTATTCAGCAACTGTTCATGACTTATGGCGGCATGACCTCCAAAGAGGCGAGCAGCCCGACGGTCGCCGTGCTGATTATCATCTCCGTGATCCTTACTTCGTTCGGAGTTTACGATAAAATTGCACAGTGGGCGGGTGCAGGATCGGCTGTACCGGTTACCGGATTCGCGAATTCCATGTGTTCCTCGGCGTTGGAATCCAAGGCGGAAGGTCTGGTGCTTGGCGTAGGAGCCAATATGTTCAAACTGGCGGGATCGGTTATCGTGTTCGGTGTCGTTGCGGCCTTCTTGGTCGGCGTAGTCCATGTCATCTTCGGTCTGGGAGGCGCACATTGATGATGCTGACCGGCTCGCAAACCTGGGAATTCAAATCGAAGCCGGCGATTATCGGAGCGGCGACTGTCGTCGGTCCCGAAGAAGGAGAAGGCCCGCTGTCGGCGGATTTCGATTTTGTATATGACAATCTGGAGATCGACGAGAAAACTTGGGAAAAAGCCGAACGCAAGCTCCTCGAACACGCCTCTGCGCTAGCCCTCGTGCATGCGGGGATATCCCGGGAAGAGCTCCAGTTCTTTATCGGCGGGGACTTGATGAATCAAATTATCAGCGCCACATTTGCGGCCCGGAAGATAGGAGCCCCCTACCTAGGTGTCTTCGGAGCCTGTTCCACCTCGATGGAGAGCCTGGCTTTGGCTGCTCTGATCGTGGATGCCGGAGGAGCGCAGCATGTTCTGGCGGGTACGGCCAGCCATAACTGTACGGTGGAGAAGCAGTTCCGTTATCCAACGGAATACGGTTCGCAAAAGCCTCCGACAGCTCAGTACACGATCACCGGTTCCGGTGCGGCGGTTGTATCCTCGAAAGGAACGGGCCCGCGCATCACCCATGCCACGATTGGCAGAATTCAGGATCTGGGG
>DJTQ01000033.1 GCA_002439285.1 Paenibacillaceae bacterium UBA6304 | reverse complement strand
AACTGGAAAACCTACAGCTAATCTTAAGTTTTACTCGTATATGTCTAAACTAACTGGAAAACCTCCATCTAATTTACTCTGTTTAACTCAAATAACCCCAAATTGGGACAATTAACTGGAGTTTTTCCCGTTAATTGTCCTTTGGGGTTATTTAGGTTGAAATTAACTGTAGGATTTACAGGTAATGTTCAGAATGTTAGGGTTCGCCCAGCCTAGGAGCTGCAGAATGAGTTACAGATGAGCTATTGATGAGAAGATGGGCGTGACTGGATAGAGAAGATAGTGAATGCAGCATATAGAGTGAACATTATGAACGTTACCCTTAGTCCTTGGCATTCATTTTAAAATCTTTCAACGATTCCAGTGCGGTCTTCGTTTTCGCTTTGGGTCTTACATGCACTGGACGGGAAGTTGCCGATGCAACGGGTTTATCCGTTCTTTCCAATAGCTCCTCCAGATAGGCGCGGTTTTCGTCTAAACGCTCAAGAATGAGGGCTAGCGCAAGAAATATAATCCCGGCCAAAAAGCCGCCAAGGATCTGCAGAAGAGCAGCCAACCACTCCCCTCCATAAATACCTTGGATGGTGCCCGCAAGTAGACTACCGACGATGAATACAAATCCGATAATTTGCAGCAATCTCGACATGACCAGTCCTCGCTTCCGATTCAGTCATTTTTTGACTATCCCGCTTACTACTCTGAATTAACCCCGTTTGCGCTGAGGCATAACAAGGAAGAGATAACATAGAACCGCACCGACATCGGAGATAGCGATGACGAGGGCCATCGGCAGGGCGGTCTGGTCACCGCCAAGCCCGACCAGCGGGGCGACCGCAGCGCCCAAGATGTACGGCAACAGGCCGAGAAGCGCGGAGGCGCTCCCCGCCGAGTCCTGCTGATTTTGCATGGCCAGCGTAAAGCTGGAGGTGCCGACGATCCCGACGCAGGATACGACGAAGAACAGCGGGATCAGGACCGCAGCGAGTCCACCGTTCAGCAAAATTCCGCCTAGCAGCACAAGAGATGCGGCTGCGGCGAGCCCGATGCCAAACCGGAGCAGGGAAGATTCGCTGATTCTTCCAGCCAGGCGGCCGGTAATTTGGCTAGCGAGAATGATGCCTAGCCCGTTCATGGCGAAGATCAGACTGAATGTTTGCTCCGAAACATGGAACAGATTTTGCAGCACGAACGAAGACCCCGAAATATATCCGAACATTGCCGCGGAGATGAGGCCTTGGCACAGGCAATAGCCGATAAAGAGCCGGTCGCGGATTAGCCGGGTGAAGGTGGATAGCGTCTCGCACAGGCCTCCGCTCTGACGGCGCTCTTTGGGCAGCGTTTCCGGCAGTCCGAGCAGGACGCATAGCAGCATCAGGACTCCGATAACGGTAAGGACAACGAATACGCCTCGCCAGGAGACGAAAGTAAGAAGTTGTCCGCCGAAGATCGGAGCGAGGATTGGTGCCGCGCCGTTGATCAGCATTAACAGCGAGAAGAATTTGGTCAGCTCGGAGCCGGAATACATATCCCGCACGATCGCGCGGGACAACACGATGCCGGCGGAGCCGGACAGGCCCTGAATGAAGCGGAGCAAATTCAGGGCGGCCGCACTCGGTGCGAAGACGCAGAGTACCGAGCTGATGGCATAGGCGGCCATCGAGATGATCAGCGGGGCGCGGCGCCCCCGCGTGTCGCTGAGCGGGCCGACGATAAGCTGGCCAAGTGCCAGACCCAGCAGGCAAGCCGTCAGGCTGAGCTGGATCATGGAGGCGCTTGTGTGAAGTTCGTCCGCCATTTTGGGCAAGGCGGGCAGGTACATATCCAGCGACAGCGGGCCAAAGGCCGATAAGCTACCTAGAATGATTGCGGCCTTCAGACGGCCGGAGCATGATTTCGGTGTCTGGGAGATTGAAGTATTTTCTGCAGTAAGACTCATGATTGCGTTCCTTTCTTGAATAGATTTACTAATTATACTATAAGCATGATGAAACGTGGAGACGGGGACTTGAAAGCCAAATGCGGGAAACCTTTCTGAATCGGGTATGTTAAAGATAAGGAAAACAAGGAGGCGTGGCAGATGAACCCGAAATGGTGGAAAGAGAGCGTGGCATATCAAATTTATCCGATCAGCTTCATGGACTCGAACGGAGACGGCATAGGCGACCTTCGGGGGATCATATCCAAGCTGGATTACTTGCAGGATCTTGGCGTCGATGTAATTTGGGTTTGCCCGATCTACAAATCCCCGAATCATGACAATGGATACGATATTAGTGATTATTGTGACATTATGAAGGAATTCGGGACGATGGCGGATTTTGATCTCATGTTGAAAGAGATGCATCTCCGTGGCATGAAACTGATGATGGATCTGGTACTCAATCATACCTCGCATGAGCATCCCTGGTTTCTCGATTCAAAGAGATCCAAGGACGACCCAAAACGAGACTACTACATATGGCGCAAAGGGAAGAACGGGGGTCCGCCAAACAATTGGGAGTCCTATTTTAGCGGTTCGGTTTGGGAGCATGATCCGGAGACGGATGAGTATTACCTTCACCTCTATTCCAAATATCAGCCGGATCTGAACTGGGAGAACCCGGAGGTGATCGATAAGCTGCATGATATGGTGGAATGGTGGTTGAAAAAGGGCGTGGACGGCTTCCGCTTTGATGCCATCGCCCATATTGTCAAGAGACAAGGGCTGCCCGACGCAGTGAATCCGCATCAGACGCCAACGGTCCGGGCTTATGACATGTTCTCCAATCTGGAAAACGTACACACCTTGCTGCAGAACCTTTATGATAAAGTCCTCTATTTCTATGACATTATGACGGTTGGTGAAACCTCCGGCCTGGGACCGGAGCAGGCGCTTGACTATGTAGGGGATGGCCGGCGTGAGCTGAATATGACGTTTCAGTTTGAGCATATGTTTCTGGATGCCGCATCCGCCGGCAGCGGAAAATGGGATGTAGTGCCATGGAGTCTGATCGAGCTGAAAAAAATCATGAGCAATTGGCAGATTGTGCTTCATAACCGGGGCTGGAATGCGAATTATTTATGCAACCACGACCAACCGCGCTCGGTTTCCCGGTTTGGCAACGATATGGTATGCCGGGTTCCATCGGCCAAAATGCTGGCTACGTTCATCCATACGCTGGAAGGAACGCCTTATATTTATCAGGGCGAGGAGATTGGCATGACCAATGTCGCCTTTGATTCTATTGATGAATACCGGGATGTCGAGACACTGAACTATTACGAAGAGAAGATGATGCAGGGCGTTCCGGAAGAAGAAATCATGAGGGCCATCCACAAAAAGAGCCGTGACAACGCGCGGACTCCGATGCAATGGGATGAGACCGAAAATGCAGGCTTTACGACGGGCAGTCCTTGGCTCAAGGTCAATTCCAATTACATGGAAATCAACGTTGTCCGCGCGATGAAAGACCCGGATTCGATCTATCACTACTATAAAAAACTGATTGCTCTCCGTAAGAAGCATAAAGTGATCGTCTACGGCGAATACAAGTTGCTGCTTCCGCTTCACGAAGAAATTTACGCCTATACCCGGACTTTGGAGAATGAGCAGTTGTTAGTCATTTTGAATTTTTTCGGTCATGAACCGATATTTGAAATGCCGGACGGTATGGATCCACAGGGCATGGAACTGCTAATCTCCAATTTCGAGCCAAAAAAAGGGGAGGACCTCAGCAACTTGAAGCTTCGTCCTTATGAAGCGCGGGTGTATCTTAAACGGTTATAGGCAGGCGAAATTCCGATAAGATCAAGGCTGATGCACGTGGTACAATGGTTTTACTTGAACTAGAGGTGGGTGACCCTATGAAAAGAATGCTGGACTGCCGGGCTTCGGATTTTCGCCAAATGGGCCGGGAGGAGCTTAAAGGCGCAATTCTGGCCGCGGAAGGGCGGACGGTTGTGGCGGAGACGGTCGTCGTCTCGCAGCCGTTGTTGCCGGAAATCACGAACGCCGAACTGGCGAAGGCGTTTGGAGCGGATCTGATTCTGCTTAACGTATTTGATGTGTTTCAACCGGAGGTGCGGGGCATCGTTCCATTTGATATTTTCAACCCGAACAAAGGGGCAGGAACGGTAGTCAACCCGATTGCGGAGATCAAACGATTGACCGGGCTTCCGGTCGGAATCAATCTGGAGCCGGTGGATGCTTCCGCAGATGCGGTGGAGTCCTTGAACGTGTTGCCGGAAGGACGTCGGGCAACCGCCCGCAGTCTGGCAAGGGCGAAAGAGCTGGGTTGTGACTTCGTCTGCTTGACGGGCAACCCGAAGACAGGGGTCACCAATGGACAGATTCTGCAGGCGATTGGTACGGCGCAGCAAGAATTCGGCGGGATGATCATCGCCGGTAAAATGCATGGCGCCGGGACTCGCGGCAGCGTCGTCGACCGGGAAGCCGCTGTGTCCTTTGCCGAAGCGGGCGCAGACATCGTTCTGTTCCCGGCGCCAGGAACCGTTCCAGGACTACGCGAAGAAGAACTTGCGGAAATCATCGCAGATGTGAAAGAGAAGGGCGCCTTGGCATTGGCGGCGATCGGCACGAGCCAGGAAGGCGCGGATGAAGGCACGGTCCGTTCGATTGCACTCAGCGCCAAGCGTGCTGGAGCCGACCTCCTGCATATCGGTGATGCCGGGTATGCCGGGATGGCCAATCCCGAGAACATTATGGCGTTGTCCATTGCGGTCCGCGGACGCAGGCATACCTATATCCGCATGGCGGCTTCGCCGCTGAGGTAGGAGGATGCGCATCGGAGTTGTGTCGGATACGCATATGCCGCGCAAGTCAAAGACATTGCCGCTCGCGCTTTTGAAAGCTTTTCGCCGAGTGGATATGATCATTCATTTGGGAGACTGGACTTCCATGGAAGTACTGGACCAGCTTTCTATGCTGGCTCCGGTTGAAGGGGTAGCGGGTAATAATGATCCGGCAGAGGTGGTCCGCAGATTTGGATACCATAAAGTGATCACAGTGGGCAGGGGAGCCGCAAGAATCGGACTAACTCATGGCTTTCTGCCGGAGGGGCGGGGCAATGCCAAGGAAAAAGCGCTTCGGACATTTGCCGGCCAGCCGCTGGATGCGATCCTGTTCGGTCACTCTCATCAGCCCTTGCTGGAGCATAAGGATGGAATCCTGCTGTTTAATCCGGGATCGCCGACCGATAAAAGAAGGCAGCCAAGGTATTCGTTCGGCATTCTGGAATGGACAACGAACGGACTGAAAGCCAAACATCATTTTTTTGATTCCAAAGTTTAGAGTCCGGTAACGGGCTCTTTTTTGATTGACGGATAATTGACCACCATTTAATATAGGAATAATACATCGGTGAGCGGGATAGCATCTATTTGCACCTTCTCGCTTTAATACTTTCATCTATAAAAGCGGTAACAGGATCATGCTTTCATGGCCTAAACTTTAGGGCCGACCTTATTTTTAACGGGAGAGGGGTTTTTAAACAATGAAAATGAGAAAAAAGCTAAGCATGTTTTTGGCGGTAACGGCCTTGTTGGTCGGAGTGGTCGGATGCGGCAACAATGCGGCGAAAACGCCGGATTCCGCGAACGGAAACACCGGCAACGGGGGGAATGCAGCAGAATCTTCGAATGAAGGAAAAGCCAATGATACGGAAAAAGATTCATTCAAAATCGCCATCTCGCAATACGTCGAACACCCGTCCTTAGATGCTACGCGGGAGGGCTTCATGGCTGCTCTGAAAGACGCCGGCTTGATCGAGAAAGAGAATTTAACTGTGGATTACAGCAATGCGCAAGCCGATTCTACGAATAACATGTCCATTGCCCAAAAGATTGCGGGTGAGAAATACGATCTCGTTCTGGGCATCGCTACGCCTCCTGCGATTGCACTCGCGGGTCAAGTGAAGAATTCTCCCGTGTTGTTCGCAGCCGTGACGGATCCGCTGGATGCGAAGCTGGTCGATAACCTGGATAAACCGGGCGGCAACATCTCCGGAGCTTCCGATACGAATCCTGAAGCGATCACGAAGCTGATGGATTTCATCTCCGCTAACTTCAAGGATGTCAAAAATGTCGGTGTCGTGCTCAATCAGGGCGAACCGAATGCGGTCATCATGGCCGACATCGCCGAGAAGCAATTGGAGAAGAACGGCATCAAAATGGTCAGAGCTACGGTAACTAACACCTCCGAGGTAAAACAGGCGGCGGAATCCTTGGTAGGCCGGGCAGATGCGATTTACATTACGCTGGACAATACGGTTGTTGAAGCCGTCAATTCCGTCATTCAAGTGGCGAACGATAACGATATTCCATTCTTCTCCGCCGATCGCGATACTGTGGAGAACGGCGCGTTTGCAACCATCGGTTTCAAATATTACGACCACGGTTACCAAGTCGGCCAAATGGCGGTGGAAGTGCTCAAGAATGGCAAGAAGGTGGGCGACTTGAAGGTGACGGTTCCTGATAAACTGGACCTGATTCTGAACTTGAAGGCAGCCGCAGAGCAAGGTATCGAAGTTACCGATGCCATGAAAAACGAGGTACAGGACCAGGAGAACAATTTGCTCCAATAGGGTCTTGCCTAAAATGTAGGAGGAATACACCATGACGGTCCAATTGCTTGGAGCCCTCGAATCCGGATTGCTGTACGCCCTGATGGCACTTGGCGTTTATATTACATTTCGTATATTGGACTTCCCTGATTTAACGGTAGACGGGAGTTTTACGACCGGCGGCGCAATCGCCGCGATTATGATCTCAGGGGGAAGCTCCCCCTGGATCGCTACCCTTGCGGCGATGTTGGGCGGCTTGGTTGCCGGAGCGGTAACCGGACTGCTGCACACCAAAGGGAAAATCAATGGACTCTTATCCGGGATATTGATGATGATCGCCCTTTATTCGATTAATATGCGAATTATGGGCAAGCCCAACATCAGTTTACTTGGCGAAAACACCGTATTTAATTCCATTGCACCGCTGATTCTGATGCCGTTTATCGTCGTGATTGTGAAGGTGCTGCTTGATCTGTTTCTACGCACCGAGCTCGGGCTGGCGCTCCGCGCGACCGGGGACAATCAGCGGATGATCCGGAGCTTCGGAACGCATACCGATAATACGATTATCCTCGGACTCAGCCTTTCCAACGGGCTGGTAGCATTGTCCGGCGCGCTGATCGCACAGCAATCGGGTTTTGCCGATATTTCTTCGGGGATCGGAATGATCGTGATCGGGCTGGCCTCGGTCATTATTGGCGAGGCGATATTTGGAGCGCGGACTGTATTCTTTGCCACACTGGCGGCCGTGCTCGGTTCCATTGTCTACCGCATTGTCGTTGCGTTGGCCTTGCGGATCGACTGGCTGGAGCCGACCGATTTAAAGCTGATTACGGCAGTTATTGTCGTGATCGCACTTGTAGTACCATCCGTACGCCGTTCGTGGAAGCAGAAGAGCCTGGCGCGGAAGCGCTCCGAGGAAATCATCTCGGTACCGGACCACCGGCAACAACAAGTCGGGGGTGGGTTCTGATGCTACAACTGAATCATGTATCCAAGTTGTTTCACCCCGGTTCCCCTGATGAAAAAATCGCGTTGATCGACGTGAATCTCGATCTGCGGTCTGGTGACTTCGTAACGGTCATCGGTAGTAACGGGGCCGGCAAGTCGACGCTGATGAATATGATTTCCGGTGTATTAAAGCCTGACGCCGGTGAAGTCCGGGTCGACGGACACGAAATCAGCCATTTGCCGGAGTACCGGCGCAGCCGTTGGGTGGGCCGGGTATTTCAGGACCCGATGGCCGGCACGGCACCGCATATGACGATAGAGGAGAATCTCGCGATGGCGTATTCCAGGGGCAAATCCCGCGGGTTAAGCTTCGGAGTTTCCTCCAAGCGCCGCGGCATGTTCCGCGAGCAGCTTAGCCGGCTCGGCATCGGACTGGAAGGCCGCCTCAAAGCGAAGGTAGGTACCTTGTCCGGGGGTGAGCGGCAGGCGCTCAGCCTATTGATGGCGACGTTCACGGAGCCGCAGATTCTTCTGCTTGACGAGCACACGGCCGCGCTGGATCCAGCGCGTGCCGAATTGGTTACCCGGCTCACGCAAACTATCGTCAGTGATTTGAAGCTGACGACGCTCATGGTTACTCATAACATGGAGCAGGCGATCCGGCTGGGGAACCGTCTCATCATGATGGACGGCGGACGCATCATTCTTGACGTCGATGAGGTCACAAAGCGCGATTTGACAATGGAACGCTTGATCGGTGAGTTTGAGCGGATCAGCGGGCATAAGCTGTCGGATGACCGCGTGGTTCTCGGCTCTTGAGAATACTAACAAAAAGCCTATTGTTCAACGGAACTTTCCGTGAACAATAGGCTTTTTACATATTCAACATAAAGTGAAAGTTACCGGACCCGGACGCTGCTATCCCGCCTAATACCGTCCCTGAGCAGCCAGATATGGAAAGCATATTCAAACACGCCCAGTACGAGGGCAATAGATAAAATTTCGCCTAACGAGAGAGTCCACGCAGCATTGGCGGAGATGGCCCAGATAAATGCGAAGGCCAACACGCCGTCGGTGAGGGTCGCAATCATATTGTTGGTCCGAGGGAGGACAAACAGATCACCGAACAAATAAGCCAAGGCGGATAAGGCAACCGCGGTAAGTAGCGAACCGATAAAAGAGGCGTTGCTGAGAATCATCATCATGGCAACTACGATGACTCCGTTTCCAAGCAGCTTCACCAAAATTTTATCCATGATTTCACCTCCCTCATTTGAAATTGCCGAAATGTGTTTACTTACAGTTAGGTTTAGGTTCTCCCGGTTCATTACCTCGTATGCACAAGGATTGAAACAACTGTACTTGGATGCATTATTGCATTATCGATAACTCTGCGGGGAAATTAAATGCAGATAGCTAACAGGAGGAGAATTGAAATGGTCTATGATTGCATTATTGTAGGTGGAGGAATTGCAGGCTTGCAGGCTGCCATTCAGTTAGGCAGATACGATTGTCATCGGGTGCTGTTAATTGACGCTGGGGACGGGAGGTCGACCATTTGCCGGAACTATGGCAACATTTTAGGATTCCCGGACGGCATTTCCGGACCGGAGCTCAGAAGAAGAGGGAGGGAGCAGGCGGAATCCCTAGGAATTCTTTTTAAACAAGACCGAATTCTACAAGCGGAACAAACGGAGGGACTGTTTAAACTAAAGGGAGAGAAGGAAGCGGAATATGCAGCGACAACACTTTTGCTGGCTACGGGTGTGATGGACCGGATTCCCGAAATTCCTGGTCTACTTTCCGTTCTGGGATCCACGGTATATATTTGCCCGGATTGCGACGGACACGAAATTCATAACAGGCGTACTATACTGATGGGTTCTGGAAATGCGGGGGCCGATATGGCGATGATTCTGGCAGACCGGACTAAGGAGTTGCTTTATTTGAATCATGAATCCGGCCCGGTGTCCTCCGACAGAAGGGAACGGCTTCAATCATTAGACGTTGGATATGAAGAGGGTAAGATTGCGGAGGTGAGAACCGGCAAGGAACGAGGGGAAGGGAATCTGGAGGCGGTGGTGCTGGAAGATGGTCGCAAGTTTGAAGCAGAACGGGGATTTATCGCATTCGGAGGGAATAGAGTTCATTCGGAACTCGCCGGGCAGCTCGGCGTTCATCTGAGTCACAATAAGCATATTGAAACCGATCCCCGCAGTAAAGAGACGAATATCAAGGGCGTATTCGCTGCCGGAGATGTTGGCGTTCATGCGGAACAGGTTACCGTCGCTATGGGGGAAGGGTCAATAGCCGCGATTTGGATACATAAAGCGCTGAGTCCATGCTATAATCAGTAAAATGGAGGGGATGAACAATGATTCTAGAAGTAGCTGAACTGCGCGTGAAGCCCGGTACAATCAATGATTTTGAGAGCAATTTCCGCAAAGCGTCCCAAATTATTTCTCAGATGCAAGGGTACATAGACCATGAGCTTCATAAATGTGTCGAGACCGCGGATAAATATATTTTGCTTGTAAAGTGGAATTCCATCGCAGACCATGAAATAGGCTTCAGGAAATCACCTCAATACGAAGAGTGGAAAGCGTTGCTGCATCATTTTTACGATCCTTTTCCGACGGTAGAACATTATGTACAGATCAGAAATTAACGGATACACGATAGAAGACGCCAAGCTGTCCGACCTGGAAGCTATTGTATCGATTTACAATGAGACGATTGCCGGGCGGGAAGTCACGGCCGATCTGGAGCCTGTCAGTGTCGATAGCAGACTACGCTGGTTTGAAGAGCATAGCCCGGATTCAAGACCGCTTTGGGTGATGAAATCCGGCGGAGAGGTGATTGCTTGGCTCAGCTTCCAATCTTTTTACGGAAGACCGGCTTATAACGAAACTGCGGAAATCAGTATTTATATTTCATCCGCTCACCGCTCCAAAGGCATAGGAAGTATCTTACTCGAAAGGGCGATCGAGTTTAGCCCGAACATTTCTGTATCAACAATCCTTGGTTTCGTGTTTGCGCATAATGAGCCGAGCCTTTCCCTGTTGCGGAAATTCGGCTTTGAAGAATGGGCGTATTTGCCGAGGGTAGCCAACTTGGACGGGGTAGAACGGGATTTAGTCATCTTGGGAAGAAGAGTCGACCGGGAAGAGAAGAATGGAGAAGAACTACATTGAACGAATGGATTGAACAATTTACCGGGTGGCTGCTGGAAGTCACTCAGATCGAAGGCTTCTGGATTCTGCTGATTACGATTCCTCTCGCTTTGATCCAAGGCATTATCGGCATTTTTCCGTTTGCGACGATCGTAATGCTGAATATTTCCGTGCTCGGCGTCATAAACGGCTTGCTGGCCAGTTGGATAGCCGGTTCGGTGGCCGGGATGGCGGTTTATATGCTCTGCAAATTTCTGTTTTCCGATTGGTTCAACCGCAGGTGGATGTCCAAACTGGAGAAATACGAACGTTGGCAAAAGAGCCTGAACCGTTACGGCGTCTGGGCCGTCATCTTCTTGCGGACGGTTCCGATCATGCCTAATAATCTCATTTCATTCATGTCGGCGGTATCCAAATTAAAGACCGTTTCTTACACTTGGTCCAATATCATCGGCAATCTGTCGAGTATTTGGCTGTTCGGGATTCTGAGCGCATCGATTGTGTTTCCGGGCATGGATCTCCGCTTGCTGATTCTGTCCTATGCTATATTTTTGCTGGCGCTGCTCGCCGCTTTTTTTGTAAGACAACGTGTAATGATGAAAAAAGACCGCGGCATGACCGCGTAACTCATACCTGCTGCTTCTGCCGAATCCTACCTTACCGTATAACTTGAAGTTGGAGTGAACACTTTATGGTTATATATGAAATGTAGGAATTAATCATAGGCGAGGAGGGACCGATTTGGCGGTTCAGCAGGAAAGAAAGATGGTAACTGACTATGGAGATCTCACCGCAACCGGGGGGATCTCTGTTTTTTCGGAGAAATTTGATGATACATTCCGGTATGACGGCAATGATCTGGGAGTGGTCTATAGTCCGGAACGGACGGCATTTCGACTCTGGGCCCCGACGGCTTCGGAGGCCAGGGTAAAATTATATCCGGACGGGGAGAACGAACATGGTGAAGAACATGTGATGACCCGGGCTGAATCGGGGACCTGGACGTTGACGGTGGAACGGGATCTGGAACAGGTGTATTATACTTTTTTCGTACGGGTAGGGAGCAACTGGAACGAGGCGGTAGATCCTTATGCCAGAGCTGTAGGGATCAATGGGGACAAGGGTGTCATTCTGGACTTGTGCAAAACTAACCCTCCGCATTGGACACCGGATAAGCCGTCGTTTGCTTCGTCAACCGATGCTATCATCTATGAGGTGCATGTCGGCGATTTCTCGAATCACCCGGAGAGCGGAATACGGCATAAGGGAGAATATTTGGGCTTTACGGAAACGGGAACAAGGGGGCCAAAAGGCATTCTTACCGGATTGGACCATTTGAAGCATTTGGGAATCACCCATGTCCAACTGCTTCCGGTCCAGGATTTTGCGAAGGCGAGCGTAGATGAGGCCAAGTCCGCTACACCGGGTCAGGAGAACCGGCAGTACAACTGGGGATATGATCCAAAGAACTTCAATGCGCCGGAAGGCTCTTATGCTAGTGATCCCTTCCAGCCGGGTATCCGGATCCGCGAACTGAAACAAGCTGTTCAAGCCGTGCATGAACAAGGACTCCGGGTGATCTTGGATGTGGTTTATAACCACGTTTACGACGGCTACATCGCTCCTTTCACAAAATTGGTACCGGGTTATTATTTGCGTTACCGGAAGGACGGGAGCTTCTCGAACGGATCGGGCTGTGGGAACGACTGTGCCTCCGAACGATACATGATGTCAAAATACATCATTGATTCCGTCGTTTACTGGGCGACCGAATATCATGTGGACGGATTCCGGTTCGATTTGATGGGCTTGCTTGACGTGGACACGATGAATGAAATCCGCCGGCGGTTGGATGAAGTCGATCCGACGATTCTGATCCTTGGTGAAGGGTGGGTCATGGAAACGGAGCTTCAGGAGGAACGGAGAGCGAATTTGCAGCAAGCGGGTATGATGCCGGGGATTGCTCATTTTAACGGAGAGCTTCGCAATGCGCTCAAAGGGGATATTTTCAAACCGGAGCTTCCCGGATTTGTGAGTGGCGGAAAAGGATTCGAGAAGGACATTATGAAGGGAGTTGTCGGTTCGATTTCCTATAACAACGAGATTCGTGGCTTCGCTGCCGAGCCGTCGCAGAGCGTGAATTTTGCCGAATGTCATGACAATCATACGCTTTGGGATAAACTATCGAGCTCGTCCGCCGGGGTAAGTGAAAATGAACGAAGACGCATGCAGCGGTTAGCCGCAGGAATTGTGCTGACTAGCCAAGGCATTCCGTTCATTCATGCCGGTCAGGAATTTCTACGCACCAAAGACGGGCTTGGCAACAGTTATCAGGCTCCCCCGGAGGTGAATCAGTTGGATTGGTCCCGCTGTGCGGCTTATCAGGATGAAGTGGAGGCGATGCGGGAGCTAATTGAACTTCGGAAACGTCATCTCGCATTCCGACTGAAGACCGCGGAAGAGGTCTCACGACATCTTCATTTTGAGCCGGCCGCGGAGTCCGCAGTCGCCTTCACGCTTAGGGACCATGCCGGTGGGGATCCGGCACGTCATCTGTATACTCTGTATCATGCATCATCCGCCTCACAACGGTTTCGTTTGCCGGGTTTGGGGAAATGGGAAGTGATTTATGGGGAGGAAGTTGTAGCCGGTATTGACTCGAAACATCTGGTTGCGGAAGGAATCGGGATGGTTGTGCTCGCCATATTGAAATAAGCTGAGCGCTGTTCAACCTGGAGTGTAAATATTTTTGTGAAAAAAATAGCATTATTTGCTAAAATAAAATGCAGGTTAGACATATAGATAATTGATTTATAGGATGAGTGGGGGAATGTAAATGAATACTGTTGAAACTGCGCCCAAGCCCAAACAGCGCAAATTGCTGATGAGCGCCGGACTCAGTTGGATGTTTGATGCGATGGACGTGGGGATTATCTCGTTTATCGCCGCGGCGCTGGCATCCGAATGGAGCCTTACAACGCAGCAGACCGGATTTTTTACGAGCATCAATTCGGTCGGCATGGCATTTGGCGCAGCGATTGCCGGAATTATGGCGGACAAGTACGGCCGCAAGGCGGTGCTGCTCTGGACGCTCCTTATTTTCTCGGTCGCCAGCGGTCTGTCTGCAGCGGCAACCGGGTTTGCGGTATTATGCGTGCTGCGTTTTGTAGCCGGCTTCGGTCTGGGCGGAGAATTGCCCGTAGCGTCCACGCTGGTATCGGAATCGGTGGCGGCTAAGGACCGGGGAAAAATGGTAGTCTTGCTGGAAAGCTTTTGGGCCGCCGGGTGGATTCTGTCCGCGTTGATTGCGTATTTCGTCATTCCAAAATACGGCTGGCAGATCGCTTTCCTGATCGGCGCAATACCGGCTCTCTATGCGCTATATTTGCGCAAGTCGATCCAGGATCCGCCACGGTTTACCAAGAACATCGCCGGAAGCCGGGAGCGAAAGCTGTCCGTAAGGGAACGATTCGTATCGATTTGGGCAGGACCACACAGACGATCTACGATCATGCTTTGGATTCTTTGGTTTACGGTCGTTTTTTCGTATTACGGAATGTTCTTATGGCTCCCTAATGTGATGATGCTCAAAGGCTTCAGCATGGTGAAGAGTTTCGAATACGTACTGATTATGACGCTCGCTCAATTGCCTGGATATTTCACGGCCGCTTATTTTATCGAAAAATTCGGACGAAAATTCGTGCTTGTAGTGTATCTGCTGCTGACGGCGGCGAGCGCCGCCTGGTTCGGCAACGCGACAAGCGAAGGCATGCTGATTGCGGCAGGGATCTGCCTCTCGTTCTTTAATCTAGGCGCTTGGGGCGGCATGTATGCCTATACGCCGGAGTTATACCCGACCCGGGTTCGTTCCACCGGGGTAGGCATGGCCGCTTCGTTTGGCAGGGTGGGAGGCATTATCGGCCCTTATCTCGTCGGCATGCTGCTTGCCAGGGAAGTGTCGATCGGAGTGATATTCTGGGTCTTCTTCGTTGCGATCCTGATTGGCGCCGTAGCGGTATTGCTGCTGGGAACCGAAACAAGAGGCAAAGAATTAGCGGACTGAATATAGTTCATCTTTA
>DJTQ01000130.1:8034-8167 GCA_002439285.1 Paenibacillaceae bacterium UBA6304 | reverse complement strand
TGAACCGCTTGGGCGCAAAATGAATGAAGATGCCTTCGTAAAGCTGATGAGAAAACGGCGGGGGGGCATCAAAAAGGGATTGGGGAACCAGGACGTTATTTCCGGGATCGGAAAATGTTATTCCGACGAAAAG
>DJTQ01000130.1:0-7913 GCA_002439285.1 Paenibacillaceae bacterium UBA6304 | reverse complement strand
TGATGAGAAAACGGCGGGGGAGCATCAAAACGGGATTGGTGAACCAGGACGTTATTGCCGGGATCGGAAACTGTTATTCCGACGAAATAGCCTTTACCGCAGGATTGAGACCGACCGCCAAACTGCAAAATTTAAGCGATGATGATCTGGTGGGGCTGTACGGGGCAATGAAAGAAGTGCTCGTGGAGATGACCGAGGCGGGTGGCTATATGGAAATGCCTTTGACCCGTGAAGATATTTTGACCGGGGGAGCAAACGAGCTTTGCCGCGTTTATGACCGGGAAGGAGAAGCTTGTCCGCGCTGCGGCGATCAAATCGTGAAAACCGAGATGAACGGGCGCAAGGTATTCTATAGTCCAGGATGCCAGCATGAACGATAATGTAAGAATCGGTGGGCATCTTAGCATTCGCGGCGGATATGCCAAGGCGGCTGAGACTGCGTACCGGCTTGGAGCCGGGGCTTTTCAGTATTTTCCGAAAAATCCGCGCAGCCTTACGGTTAAAGACTTTGACAGAAGAGATGCTGAGCGCTGCCGGGAGTTTAGCCGAAGAAATGGCATTTTATCGGTGGCCCATACTCCTTATCCAAGCAATTTGGCGGCCACGCCCGGGGATGACAGCGGACAATATGAACGTACGGTATTATCGCTGCGCAATGATTTGGAGATTGCCGAGGCGTGCGGATCGGTGGGAATTGTTGTTCATTTTGGCACATATAAGGATAGAAACCCCTTACAAGGTTACCAAAATATTATACAATGTATAAATGAAGTGCTTAACGGTTGGCAGGGTGAAGCCAAACTGCTGATCGAGAATCAGGCTGGCGACCATGGAGATATGGGCATGACTTTGGAAGAGCTTGTGCAAATTCGCAAACTGTGCGCAGCGCCGGAACTAATCGGATTTTGCCTCGATACTTGTCATGCTTTTGCTGCCGGGATGTGGACGGGTGACGGGGATCAACAGTTTGCTTCCAAAGCGGAGAAATTGGGATATTGGGATGGCTTGGCAGCCGTCCATTTCAATGATTCGAAGTATCCGGCCCATTCCCGAAAGGATCGCCATGCCAGGGTAGGCCAAGGCCATATTGGTGAACAAGGATTTTTGCAATTGCTTGAAATAAAGGCGATCCGGAAGCAGCCTCTGATCCTGGAGAGCGAAACCGGAGAAGACGGAACTTATAGAGAAGACATAGAACGGATAAGGCGATGGGTGAAAGCCTAGTGCTGGAAATACCGCTGAAAGGAAGAACAAATGTGATTCATGTATATATGGACGACTTTCGACGTTGTCCTGAAGGGTTTACGCTAGCCAGATCTGTGGACGAATGTCTGGAACTGCTGAGACTAACCGAAGTGGATATTTTGTCGCTTGATTATGATATGGGGCCAGGAGAGAAGACCGGTTCCGATGTCGCGGCAGCCATGGCGCGAGAAGGGCTGTACGCCCGCGAGATTTACCTGCATACCTCAAGCATGTACGGTAAAAAGAGCATGTACGAAATTCTTTACCAGAACAAACCGGAACATGTCATTCTGCACAATGGGCCGATTCCGTTTGATCTGCTGGATGAGATTGAGCGTAAAGCGGGAGGTTGCTAGTTTGAACAACGAGATAGAACAGGAAGTCCCGGAACAAAACGAGATGACTACAAGATATTTGTGTACGGCCAATCATGGGTTTTCTCCTTACGCACAGGAAGAACTGAGAAGAAGATTTGGCGCAGTAAAAAGTACGGTGCTTGTGCCCGGCGAAATATTTGTCGCTTCGCTTAAAGCCTCAAGTTCGGAAGTGAATACGGAGTTGAGTCACCCGGAACCGGTGTTTCTCCGTCATTTGTTCCTCGTTTCGTGGGAATGGAACGCGGAAAGTAAGTTGGAAGAGGAAGATTCACAAGGTGATTGGTTAAGTGAACTGCAGCAATTTTTATTGAGTGATTCCCGGCTGTTAGGGAAAAAGGTTGCGATCCAAACCAGAAAAAGTCCTCAATCCCTTTGGGAAGGCAGTGCAGCCGAATTGAAGGATGCGGTTCAAGTGGGCCTTGGCGAGCTTGGCGCAGACTTTGTTGTTAAGGATGCTGACCTCATTATCTCGGTATTCGCCGCCAAAGATCACATCTATGTTGGCGTAACTCATCCAGCGGAGAATTTATCCGATTGGAACGGAGGGGCCGTACGTTTTCAACGTGAAGAGGGGCAGATCTCCCGTGCCAAGTTTAAACTACTGGAAGCGGAGAGTGTGTTCGGCATCGATTTCGCTGCCTTCCGCGAAGCGCTGGACATCGGAGCCGCTCCTGGCGGATGGACTTCTTTTCTGCTGGAGCGTGGTCTCAAAGTGACTGCGGTGGATCCGGCAAAGCTGCATCCTGACGTACTGGCTTCGCCGAGGTTGACTCATATTCGGAAAAATGCGAACAGTGTGAAATTCCGTGATCATCAATTTGATCTCATGGTATGCGATATGAGCTGGAGTCCGAAGCTGACGGCCAAGATGGTCTCGGAGCTGCTCTATGCGCTCGTTCCCGGCGGAACTGCGGTAGTTACAGTGAAACTGTTGAACAAGAAACCGATGGCGCTCATCCAGGAAGTGATCGGGACGTTTCAAGAGGCGCGTCTTCAGGTACAGCGGGCAAAGCAATTGTTCCACAACCGCGATGAAATTACATTGTATATGATTAAATATTAATGTAATAAACTATTTTATTTTCGAAAAGCGCTTTACAAGCATCATACATTTGTTCTATACTGATTCCAAAATTATACAAGTGAACTTGAGGGAAAGTATCCCTGTCTGTCTGCAGCTTAAATAAAGCTGAGGCGACAATGGATACTTTCCCTTTTTGCGTTATCGAAAGGAGAATGCCGATTGCCATTTGTGCCGAAATATGAGTGCGGCGGAATATTAGCGGGCCGCTACAGAATGGAGAAAGTTATTGGAGAAGGGGGCATGAGCCGGGTATATCTTGCTTCCGATTTGAAGCTTCCCGGTAAATGGTGGGCAGTAAAAGAAAGCCCGTTTAGTCAGGAGCTTGGAATTCGGCTTGAGGATGAAGCTGAACTGTTAATTTCGTTGAACCACCATCGGTTACCGAGGATTTCAGATTTTTTTCAAATGGAAGGCGGGTATTCTTACCTAGTGATGGATTATGTGGCGGGTATTCATCTGGACAAATACGTATCTATGCAGCAGGGAGAATTGACCCCGGAGATATTGGCTCAGCTCGGCTTGCAGATTTGCGAAGGGCTGCAATATCTTCACAGTCTCCAGCCACCGATTATCCATCGGGACTTAAAGCCTTCCAATTTGCTGATTGATGAACAAGGGGAAATCAAGTTTGTGGACTTCGGGATTGCCCGAAAATACAAACAGGAAACGTTTGAGGATACGGTCAAACTCGGAACGGTCGGCTTTGCCGCTCCGGAGCAGTATGGGGGAAGGCAGACTGACGGCAGGACCGATTTGTATTCGCTCGGTGCCGTGCTTCTCTATTTGGGGACGGGGTGCAAATATTCGTATTGGTCGAAGGAGACAGGGGCAGTACTGCGCAGAAATGGACTGACTTCTTTGGAACCGATTATTTCGCGACTGCTGCAGTATGAACCCGACAAGAGAATCCATTCCGCAGAAGAAACGGCTGAAGCATTGAGATGCGTTATGAATTCCATGTCAGGTACAGGTCCAGCAGGAAGAATTTCGAAATCCGAGGGTTCAAGGCGAAGCGAACTCCGCAGAACTCCGCGGTCCATAGTAATCGCCGTAATGGGGGCAGCGCCCGGCGTAGGTACAACGCATACTTCCATTGCCTTGGCCCATTTGCTATCGAAGTACTCGCGTAAGATCTCGGTCGTGGAAATGGAGATCAAGTCTTCCGCGTTCCGGACGATGGCCCTCTTTGCGGAAGGAGCCGACGTTATATCCGGTGAAGCGGGACAGCAGCATTTCCGGTTTCGGAGCGTTGATTACATCCGTGCTCCTTCAAGGCAGAGTTTGCTGGACCTGATCTCGGGTAACGGGGAATATATCGTCTGCGATCTCGGGTCAGGCAGGCGTAAGGAACATTTAGAGGAGTTTACTCGTGCGGATTTATCCATTCTTGTCTGCCCGGCAGCGGAATGGCGTCAGGAGGATCTGGCATACTTCGAAGCTAACCCGGGATCGTCCCGGAAAAATTGGGTGTGCTGCGTACCTTTTGGATCAAGAGATGCTGTACGTCGTATCCGAAAAACCTTAAACACAGGGAAAGTGTACGTGCTGCCGGCCGAGAATGATCCTTTTTCTCCGGGAAAGGAAATGGAAGGGGCATTGGCGGAAATATGTGGGGAGTTGTTTCCGCAAAGTGTACTGCAAGGGAGAAGCGGATTACTCTGGAACCGAAGACGCAAGAGAGGAAGTGATTAAATGTTCAGGATTCGACGAGCAACGAAACATATGCTATTGGCCGGCTTAGCCGGGGTAATCGTAACGGGATTGTTATTTACCGGATTCATGACGATGCAGACCGGGAAAATGAGGGAAGACCGGGAACAGATGCAGGTCCGATTGGAGTCTGAAATCCGCTCTCTTAAGGAATCGGCTGTTCATAATAAAGTTCAAGGCTGGACACCTGTCCGTGAGTTAGCGGCAGGCCACGTGATCACTATGGAAGACCTTATTTCCGTCGAGTTACCTGAAGAGAGCGTGCCGGCGGATTGGGTTAAGTCTAGAGAACAGATTACAGGCAAAATCGTCAAGCTGACGCTCAGGCCGAACACGCTGTTGACCGACACGCTTATATACGACGAAGAACCGACTCCCGCCGATCTCCGATTCCGGGAAGTGGGCTTTATCCAGCTTCCAGCAGCGCTCAACGAGCAGGACGTCGTGGATGTCCGCATCCAGTTTCCGACGGGCCAGGATTATATTTTGCTGGCTAAGAAAAAGGTGAGATCGCTCGCGTCAGGAACGGTAACGATGACCCTGAACGAAGCGGAGATCTTGTCGCTGTCCAGCGCGATCGTGGATGCGTATTTGAATAAAGCTTCGATCTATGCCCTGCTCTATGTGGAGCCGAGCCTTCAGACCAAGGCGATTCCGACTTACCCGGCCAACAAGGCAGTTCTGCAATTGATCAAGCAGGACCCGAACATCGTCGGGCGTGCAGAGCATGCATTGAACAGCTCCGCCAGGAATGCTCTGGAGACTGATCTTAATGGGATAACGGACCAATCGGCCGCTGAATTTGCGGGACGTCAGGCATCTCAAATATCATCTCCATCCGTTCCTTCATCGGTTTCACATAAGGATAGTCAAGAACAGTTCGTCATGGACTCGCCGGAATAAAGGAGGAGTGAAGGGTGAAAAGTTGGATTTTTACCGGGAAGAGCGATAAACGGGATCTGCTGTTATACATTTGCAAGGTGCTATCCGGTGCAGGCAAGAAGTCATTGCTTGTGGATATGACGGATGGAAGGAAATATCGGTATTTGGTCGGAAACGGGAAAGATTGTCTGCCGGTCACGGATTTTTACGGCTTTGATATTTCTGACGGAATGATCAATGCAGAGCCAGATAGTTACGATTATTGCTTGTATGATCTGGAGACGATGCACTTTGGCTCGATGGAGATGTGGGAACGGGCGGATGCGGTGATGTGGGTTACCTCGTATGACCGGTATGAGGTAGAGAATAGCGCCGAATGGTTCCAGCATTTATTTCACAGATGGCCGCAGCTTAAACAGATTGAGATTCAACCAGTCTTTATACGAATGGTCGACAGTTTTTTGACGCCGAATTACATTATGGGCTATGTGGAGCACTTGCCAATTCGTTGGCGCCAAGAGATAGTCCGGATTCCTTGGAGCGAATTCAATGAAATCGTGCAGATGGAGAATGAACACGCGCAAACTTTACGAATGGGTCGAATATCCCGAACATACAAAAAGGCCATTTTGTCCTTGATCGTTGATCTCGCTGACCTCTCTTTACCCAGTACCAAAAAAGCGCTACGCACAGCGGAAAGGAGGAGGGCATGAGCAGAATCACCTTCTGGGATTATGGAAACGACGGTTCGTCAGAGATTGCCGCAGCGGGAGCGGTAGGAATGGCATTGACCTATCCGGGACGGGTTTTGCTACTGAATAAGGACAAGGCTGGTGCAGGCGTCGAGGCCGGGTTCTCTATCCCAGGGAAATTACAAGAAAGGGCCGAATCTCCCCTTGAGGAATATGGGATTGAAGCTTTGTTGCGGTTAGCCGCCAATCAACGACTGCGGGCAGCGAACTTTTCGGATTACACTCACCCGGTTATCAAAGGCAAACTTGATCTTGTCTCCGGTTGCCGGGAGGAAAGCGTGGGAAGATCACATGAATTAGGCGAAACACTTCAATCGGTTTATTCCGCGGCACAACAAGCGTATGACTTGATATTTACGCGAAGCCGAATTTCGGGAGACTCTGCATTCCTGCCAAGCCCGCTTCATCCGCCCGCCAGCCGGGTGATCTCTGTTGCGGTGCTTCGGCAAAACCGCTTGGAACTGGAACGTTTTTTTGAGGAAACGGCTACCGAACAACATAATTTACGGTTCGCGGATGCGGTGGTGCTTCAACATTATGATTCCCGGTCCCATTGGTCGGCTAGTAATATTCGAAGGCGTTTCGGATGCAAGCTACCGCTGTATGTTATTCCTCATAGCACGGAGTTCATGGATGCGTGGAATAACATGAATATCGTCAAGTTTATAACCCTGCATCGGCTTATGCCGCGTAGAGGTCCAGTGAAAGAAAATATGCTGTCAGGTTTGGCTAATCTTTGCCATGGCTTGTATTCTCTCACTTCCCGCCGAACTGCCGATGTCCGGCGTAGCGAAAAGGGGGCATGAGCTTGGATCAAGCCGGCTTAAATGTGATCGGGATCATCGTATTGTTTGCTATCTGTTTTGCATGTCTATGGTGCAAGGCTAAGTCCTCGGGAGAGTACGCATATCATCGCGTACAAACGAGAGAGCGATATTCCTTTGCGGAGCTAATTGCTTACGTCAAGCATCAGATTCATGAACTAAGCCGTAATCCTTCTAACGAATGGGGAATGAATGAAGAAGCTTGGACGCGAAAGGTAAAGGTTAGAGCAGAACTACGACAGGCGTTAAGGGGATGTACCCATGGCGACCAGCAGGATAAAGCTTACGTGAAATCCTATATTCGTGATTTGCTGATCCGAGGGTACGGCATTAATGAAGATAACATAGATCTTATTATCCCGTTCCATGATCGGGAGCGCCTCACGATTCAGGATAGATTCGATATCGTGATGTATCTGTACTGTAGAAGACATGGTGAACAGGGGCTATCTACACTGATCGAAGACTATAGCTTGGACCAGCCCAAATTTCTGTCTGATGAAGATGACGCGGGGATTTTCGAAATGAATGCCGAGGATGTGGATGGTGTCTTTTACAGGGAATTCCGCTTATTATCTTTTCCAGAGAAGCTCGACCTGGTCGTACAGCGTGTCTATCAAATGTATAAAGGATTCTCGGTTATTGATGTGATCCGAGAACAGAATATCGACGGGGTAAGCGGAGGCGTCAGCGGGATTCCCGGGAGTCACTCTCTCTGGCAGAAGACGGAGGAGGAAGGTGAAGCCGGCTGGTTAGAGGTACCGCTCGATCAGGACGGTAGGCCGGTCACTCGTTCATGGGACAGCGTCTGGATCTTTTATAAAGGAAAAAGCATGCGATTGTCATTCTTGTCCTTTGGAAGCGAGGCCGAGTTGAAGCGGGTATGTCAGAACATCTATAAATTCAATTTACCGGGACAGCTATCTGAAGCTAACGGTTATAAGGTAAATGAGTTGAAGGATGGTTCACGGGTCGTCGTAGTGAGACCGCCCTTCGCAGAGTCATGGGCGTTCTTCGTCAGAAAGTTTGATGTGAAGAG
>DJTQ01000132.1 GCA_002439285.1 Paenibacillaceae bacterium UBA6304 | reverse complement strand
GAAGCAAGTAGTATCGGCTCACCGTACGCCGGACCTTATGTTTGAATTCGCTGAGAACGCGGCTCGGCGCGGGTTGAAGGTTATCATTGCCGGTGCCGGAGGCGCGGCGCATTTACCGGGAATGGTGGCGGCAAAAACCGTGCTGCCGGTCATCGGCGTGCCCGTCAAATCGGCGGCGTTAAACGGCCTCGATTCGCTGCTATCGATCGTGCAGATGCCGGGCGGCATCCCGGTAGCGACTGTCGCGATCGGCAAAGCAGGAGCGACCAACGCCGGCCTGCTCGCAGCCCAGATGCTGGGCGCCTTCGATCCGGAACTGGCCGGGCGGCTGCAGGAACGCCGCGACGGGTTACGCGATGCGGTGCTGGACAGCAGCAGCGAGCTGGTGCTCGGAGCGGAGGAGCAATGAGCGCGGCGGAGCAAGGGCGGCAGGGACGGCAGGTGCCCGGCGGAGCTGACGGTAGGGAGCCAGGGGCGAGCGTGGTGAACCCGCAACAAGTGAAGGTGATTGCGCCGGGCTCGACGATCGGCGTGCTTGGCGGAGGCCAGCTCGGACGGATGATGGCGCTCGCCGGGAGCAATCTCGGCTACCGCTTCATCACGCTGGATCCGACGCCGGAATCGCCGTGCGGGCAAGTGGCCGGGCAGATCGTAGCCGGTTACGGCGACAAGGAAGCGGCCAAAGAGCTGGCAGCGCGAGCCGACGTTATCACGTATGAGTTCGAGAACGTGGACGCCGGGGTGGCCGCGCTGCTGGAGGAGCAGTCGTACGTGCCGCAGGGCAGCCGACTGCTCTATACAACGCAGCATCGGCTGCGTGAGAAGCGCGCCGTTGAAGCGGCGGGAGCCCAAGTGGCGCCGTACGCCGAGATCGGCAGCGAGGAGGATTTGAGGGCGGCGGTAGCCCGGTTAGGGATACCGGCCGTCCTGAAAACGGCCACCGGCGGTTACGACGGCAAGGGCCAGTGGGTGATCCGGTCCGAGGATGAGATCGGCCCGGCCTACGCCGAATTGAGCCGTGCGGGGACGGAATTGGTGCTGGAGCAGTTCATTCCGTTCGAGAAGGAACTGTCGGTCATTGCGGCGCGCAGCCCGCGCGGCGAAATCCGGACGTTTCCGGTAGCGGAGAATATTCATGTGGACAACATTCTGCATGCCTCCATCGTTCCGGCTCGGGCTGAAGAGACGGTGCTGCGGGAAGCGGAGCGGCTGGCCGCCCGGATCGCGGAGTCGATGGAGGCAGTAGGGCTGCTGGCGGTGGAGATGTTCTTGACGGAGGGAGGAGAACTTTACGTCAACGAACTGGCGCCGCGCCCGCATAATTCGGGCCACTACACGATGGAAGCCTGCGCTACCTCGCAGTTTGAGCAGCATGTCCGGGCGGTGTGCAATCTGCCGCTGGGCGACCCGTCGCTACGGACGCCGGTGGTCATGGTGAATGTGCTCGGCGAGCATCTGGATGACGTGACGGAAGCCGTAATAACCGGTCGTTGGTCCGCAGGGACGGAAATGGCCGACACGGCTGAAACGGCCGAAGCGAGCTTTGCGAGTAATCCGACTGGATTTCGCGTGGTTCCGAAAGTACACTTATATGGAAAGAACGGCTCGGCACCTAAACGCAAAATGGGACATATCAACCTGCTTTGCGAGGATGTGCGGGACGGACTGGATTTTATACAGCAAACCAATATTTGGAGGAATCAAAACTCATGATCGAACGTTACAGCAGACCGGAAATGAGAGCCATCTGGACCGAGGACAACAAGTTCAAAGCCTGGCTCGAGGTTGAAATTTGTGCATGCGAAGCATGGGCCGAACTCGGCATTATTCCGAAGGAAGACGTGGCGTTGCTGCGTCAGAATGCATCCTTCGATATCGACCGGATTTATGAAATCGAGCAGGAGACACGCCATGACGTCATCGCGTTTACGCGAGCTGTATCGGAAAGCCTGGGCGCGGAGCGCAAATGGGTGCATTACGGGCTGACCTCGACCGACGTGGTCGATACGGCGCTGGGTTACTTGCTGAAGCAGGCGAACGAAATTCTGGAAAAAGACATCGTCAACTTTATCGAAATTTTGCGTGAAAAAGCGCTGGCCTACAAAGATACGCCTATGATGGGACGCACGCATGGGGTTCATGCAGAGCCGACGACGTTCGGACTCAAAATGGCGTTGTGGCACGAAGAAATGAAGCGGAATCTGGAGCGTTTCCGCCGCGCGGCAGACAATGTGCAATACGGCAAAATCTCCGGCGCGGTCGGCACGTACGCGAATATCGACCCGTTTGTCGAGGAGTTCGTATGCGCTAAGCTTGGCACAAGCCCGGCCCCGATCTCGACGCAGACGCTGCAGCGCGACCGCCATGCCGAATACATGGCAACGCTGGCGCTGATCGCTACGTCGCTCGACAAGTTCGCCACCGAAATCCGCGCGCTCCAGAAGAGCGAATTCCGCGAGGTGGAAGAAGCCTTTGCGAAGGGGCAAAAGGGTTCGTCCGCAATGCCGCATAAACGTAACCCGATCGGTTGCGAGAACATCTCCGGCTTGTCCCGCGTCATTCGCGGTCATATGGTCACGGCATATGAAGACGTGCAATTGTGGCATGAGCGCGACATTTCGCATTCTTCGGTAGAGCGCATCATTTTGCCGGATGCGACGATGCTACTGAACTACATGCTGAACCGCTTCGGCAATATCGTGAAGAACCTGACCGTTTTCCCGGAAAATATGAAGCGTAACATGGGCCGCACATTTGGCGTGCCGTTCTCTGGACGACTCTTGACGAAGCTGATCGACAAAGGTTTCAGCCGCGAACAAGCGTACGATACCGTGCAGCCGCGTGCGATGCAGGCTTGGGAGACGCAGCGCCAGTTCCGCGACATTGTCGAGGAAACGCCGGAAATTACCTCCGTGCTGAGCAAGGAAGAAATCGACGACGCCTTTAATCCGGCTTGGCATTTGAAGCATGTGGATACGATTTTCCGCAAGCTGGGCTTAACCGAGAACTAAGGCTAAGGCCGAGATTAAGGCTAATTAAGCATATCAATAGGGGCGGACAGTTGTTCTGCCCCTCCAATAAATAACGGTGAAAAATGCCGTTATTCAACCGAATATCGTTATTTTTCACCGTTATTGCAGAGCCAGCACCTAAGAATGACATCTCGGACGCAAATAGTGAGCATGACTGCTGCTTTGGAGAATTGAAGAAAGCGGCAGCCGAATGGAGGAGGACAGCAAACATGTCAACACCTACTACACCGACACCGGCCATTTCCACGGCGGCAGAGCTTGTGAACGCCCCGCTGCTGTATAAGGGCAAGGTCCGGGAGCTTTACGATTTGGGAGAGCATTACTTGATCGTCGTGACCGACCGCATTTCCGCTTTCGATTATGTGCTCGATCCGGCCGTGCCCGATAAGGGCAATGTGCTAAACCGCTTAAGCGCGTTCTGGTTTGAGCGGACGAAGGATTTGATTGAGAATCATGTGGTCCATACGGATGTGGAGCAATTGGGTGAAATCGTACCTCAGGAGCATAGAGAAATCCTCCGGAATCGGATTATGGTGACGCGTAAGGCACAGCGGATCGACATCGAATGCGTCGTTCGGGGCTATGTCACCGGCGGCGGCTGGCGGCAATACGAAAATGGCGGCGAAATCAATGGCATCAAGCTGCCGGAAGGACTTCGCAAGAACAGTAAGCTGGAGGAGCCGATTTTTACTCCGGCGGCCAAGAACGATGTCGGGCACGATGAGGACATTTCGTTCGAGGCGATGTCGGAGATGGTGGGCGCGGATTTGGCGGAATTGCTACGCAGTCGAAGTTTAGAGCTGTACGGCTTCGCCCGCGATTATTGCGAGGAGCGCGGCATTATTTTAGCGGATTGCAAGCTGGAATTTGGCCTGATCGACGGAAAGTTAATCCTGATCGATGAAATTTTTACGCCGGATGCCTCCCGCTTCTGGGACAAAGATAATTATGGTCTCGATATTGAAATTGACAGTATGGACAAAGAGCCGGTTCGGGCCTATCTGGCGGGTTCGGATTGGGACAAGAACAGTCAGCCGGCTCCGCTGCCGCCGCAGGTGGTGGAGGAGACAACCCGGCGTTACCGTACCATTTATGGTCGTCTGACGGGCCAAGAACTGCAGTAATTTTTTTGCAATTATAGATAAAGGTCATCCGCGGCAGCGCCGCTCAAATCCAACCAACACTAGGAGGAACACGAAGAATATGATGAAAGCTCGCGTTTATGTCACCATCAAGCAAAGTGTACTTGATCCGCAGGGGGTCGCCGTACAAGGCGCGCTGCATTCCATGGGCTTCCGGGAAGTGGAGAGTGTACGGATCGGTAAATATATGGAAATTGAACTGGATACGAGTGACCGTTTTGAAGCGGAAGCCCGGGTCAAGGCCATGTGTGAAAAGCTGCTCGCAAATACGGTGGTAGAAGATTACCGCTTTGAATTGGAGGGCTAATCGATGAAGTTCGCAGTGCTCGTATTTCCCGGTTCCAACTGTGATATCGACTGCTTCAAAGCGGTGGAAGATACGATCGGCGAGTCCGTAGATTACGTGTGGCATACCGCCACGGACCTCTCCGCTTATGATTGCATTCTCGTACCCGGCGGTTTCTCGTATGGGGATTATCTCCGCTGCGGCGCCATTTCCCGGTTTGCTCCGGTGATGGCGGAGGTGGCGAAGGCTGCCGAGCAAGGCAAATATATTCTCGGTATCTGCAACGGATTCCAGATCCTGACCGAAGCAGGTCTGCTGCCGGGAACGCTGCTCCGCAACATGTCGCTGAAATTCCTCTGTCACGATACGGTGCTGCGTGTGGAGAATAACAGCAACCCGTTTACGACGCAATATGCGGTGGGTGAAGAGATCACGATTCCAATTGCGCATGGGGAAGGTAACTATTATTGCGATGAAGCTACACTGGCCGATTTGAAGGCGAATGACCAAATTATTTTCCGCTATGCGAATAATCCGAACGGATCGCTAGAGGATATCGCCGGCATTTCCAACAAAAAGGGCAATGTAGTCGGGATGATGCCCCATCCGGAACGAGCGGTAAGTTCGCTTCT
>DJTQ01000032.1 GCA_002439285.1 Paenibacillaceae bacterium UBA6304 | reverse complement strand
ACCGGAAATCGCCGAGATCCTGCCGACAGGCGACAGACGGATGGGGATGAACCCGGTGACAAACGCCGGTAATCTGATTAAAGACTTATCTTTGCCGAACTTCCGCGATTATGCGCTGGATAACTCCATTCCGGGCAAAGTGATCGCTCAAGATATGTCTGTTCTCGGCAAATATGTAAGAGACGTAGTAACCTTGAATGAAGACAAGAAGAACTTCAGAATCTTCGGACCGGATGAAACGATGTCCAATCGTTTGGCACCTGTGTTTGAAGTAACAAAACGCCAATGGATGGACCAAATTATCGAGCCTAATGATGAATTCATGTCCTCGTATGGCCGCGTTATCGATTCGCAATTGTCCGAGCATCAAGCGGAAGGGTTACTTGAAGGATACGTTTTGACCGGGCGCCATGGTTTCTTCGCAAGCTATGAAGCCTTCCTGCGGGTGGTTGATTCGATGATCACACAGCACTTCAAATGGCTGCGCAAAGCAACGGACCAAAGCTGGCGCGCGGATATTCCGTCCTTGAACGTGGTGGCGACTTCTACAGTATTCCAACAGGATCATAACGGATACACTCACCAGGATCCGGGCTTGCTCGGCCACCTGGCGGACAAGAAGCCGGAATTCATCCGCGAATATTTACCGGCCGATGCCAACTCCTTGCTGGCAGTGTTCGATACGGTCTTGAATGACCGCCAAAAGATCAACCTGATCGTTTCGTCCAAACATCCGCGTCCGCAATGGTTTACGGCGGATGAAGCCAAGGAATTGGTCGACAAAGGCTTGAAGATCATCGACTGGGCGAGCACGGACAATGGTGGCGAACCCGATATCGTCTTTGCTTCCGCAGGGACGGAACCGACCATCGAGAGCTTGGCGGCGATCTCCATTCTGCATGAAAAACTGCCGCAACTGAAAATCCGTTACATCAACGTAGTGGATCTGCTGAAACTGAGAAGCCAAAAGCTGGATCCGCGCGGTTTATCCGATGAGGAATTTGATGGCTTCTTCACCAAAGACAAACCGGTTATTTTTGCCTTCCACGGTTATGAAGGTCTGATCAAGGATTTGTTCTTCGACCGTCACAATCATAACCTGCATGTGCACGGATACCGCGAGAACGGCGACATCACGACCCCATTCGATATGCGGGTATTGAACCAAATGGACCGTTTTGATCTGGTGAAGGAAGCCGTGCTGAGCCTGCCTGAAGCCGACAAGAAATATGCAGCTATCGCGAATGAAATGGATGCTATCGTGAACAAGCACCACGAATTCATTCGTGAAGAGGGCATCGACTTACCGGAAGTCGAAAACTGGGTGTGGAAAGAACTGAAATAATCATCAGGACCCCCATTCATCATCGGATGAGTGGGGGTTTTTTAATGTTTTCCTTGGACGGCTAGGAGGATTGGGAAACCGGTGGGGAAATGGTAGAGTAGTAGTAAGCTCTAAAAATACATACAGCCGGAGGTTTATTATGCACACGAAGCTAACCTTGATGAAGCAATTGGAAGATGCCGGGCTTGATCGTCAAGGAACTTTGCTCATGCACTCGTCGATGAAGAAGATCGGTGAAGTGGATGGTGGAGCGGACACGGTATTGGATGCGCTTTCGGAATATATGAAAGACGGGCTGTTGGTTCTACCCACTCATACCTGGTCTACTATTAATGCGGATCATCCCAAATTTTACGTCGAGACATCCGAAGTCTGTGTCGGCATTCTTCCCGAGTTGTTCCGCAAGCGTCCGGGCGTGATCCGCTCGCTTCATCCGACCCATTCGGTAGCCGCACTCGGCAAGGATGCGACTGAGTTCACGGCGGGCGACGAGCGTTGGGACACGCCTTGCCACCGGGAGTCCGCTTGGGGCAGATTGCTCGACAGGCAAGCCACGATCATCCTCGTAGGCGTCGACCTGCGCCGAAATACATTCATCCACGGCATCGAGGAGTGGGTGGACATCCCGGGAAGAATGACAGACGGGCACGAGCAGCTAGTCACCGTGCTAGGCGACGGCACCGAAATCCCAGTTCCCTCCCGGCGTCATTGTGGCCTGCCTTGGTCGGAGCATTTTTGGAAAGTCGAGGATGTGCTTGAAGAGAAGGGTGCGCTAAGTCGCGCCCGTCTAGGCGATGCGGAAGTATTGGTCTGTGACACGGTCAAGACGACGGAGATTCTTACCGACATGCTGCGTGCCAATCCGGATTTATTCTCGGATAACGAGCCATTGAAGCGCTAGAGTTAAGGTAAATGAAGATGATAGAAGATAATCGGAGAGCCGGATGCGTGATGCAGCCGGTTTTTTCGTGTCGCTTGGACCGGAAGAATGAATAATTGTAATATAATTGAAGTTAGGGTACATTTTTTTCGAAACTGTATTCGAGGTGACAAAATGAGCCATAGCCGCAAATTTATAGTTTCATCTACGCTCTGTTTTTTTGTACTATGTGGGGTGATCGTAGGTTTAGGAGCGCAAATGTTAGAGAAAATTAACATGGGATTTGGGGTATCTGTTCATAGTTTACCGGATGAACCCGATAAAGCTGCATTGGAAGTAATAGATCGGTATTTTACTAGTTTGAAACATCCTAAAAGAGATCAAGGAACCCCGGTAGAGAGCTATCGAATTATTGATTTGGATGCATCTAACTCTAATTTTATTAGAATAGGGGCAGCAGTTGTATTTAAGGGCTTGTCTGAAGAAATGCCGGTTACAAATTTTTATGTTGTGAAGGAGGATGATTACTATAGGGTAGAGAGTGAAAAGGTGATTTACGATATGGCCCCTTCCTCCCCAAGTTATGGAGAGATCATTTCTGGAGCACGGATCAACGAGATCAAGTAGAGACCTTAGAATCGCAAATTAACAGCACCCTGAAGAAGTTCACCGAGGGTAGCATCCATCCGCAGCGGAAAAGCAAGTAATCCTTGAGTATGGTTACCGCTTTGGATAAAATGTTCTATAACAAACGCTATATAAGCTGGATTGCTTATATAACTCGAAAATAGGTGATTGGAACATGGACAGAGGGCGCAGAGAACCAATGAATAGCCTGATGACGAATTGGTTATCTTTAACTCAGATGCAAATGGGCATTACAGACAAGCTGGAAGCCGCTTTGCAAGAGAAGCATCAGTTACCGCTGAACGAATTTTATTTGTTGTTGTTTCTTTCGGAGGCCCCGGAGAAAAAGTTGAAGCTGCAGCAATTGGAGGACATGGTCGGCTTGAGTCAAAGCGCGGTGTCCAGGCTGGTGAGCCGGTTTGAAGCCAAGGGCTGCGGAGCCCTGCAAAGAACGATTTGCGAAGAGGACCGCAGAGCCGTCTACACTTCGATAACGTCAATAGGCGAAGCCAAGCTGGAGAAGGCATTGCCTACATTCCAGGCGGTACTTGCCGAAGAATTCTCCGGCGCGAAGTTCCAGAATCTGCTGCAACAAATCATGAAAAACTAAATAAAAGAGGCTGAGCATCCGGCACCATTGTATTCTTCACCCTACTGATGCAGCGAATAGAGTAACTGGATCAAATGTGTATGAAAAATCGAATACATGGTGCAGTCGGCAGAGTAAATCCGCCACATGTGTATGTCCCTGCGCTTGACGGCAAATACTAAGGCATGATAATTTATATGCATGCGCATGCATTTAGAGAGGAGATATTACAATGAAAAACCTGTTTAGTCCATACAGTTTAATGGGGTTAGAATTAAAAAACCGCGTCGTTATGCCCCCGATGTGTCAATACTCCGTAACCGAGAAAGACGGAATCGCCACCGATTGGCATTATAACCATTATGTCAGCCGGGCTATTGGCGGCACGGGCCTCGTCATCGTTGAAATGACAGACGTCGAGCCTGACGGACGAATTACTGATAATGATCTGGGTTTGTGGTCCGATGAGCAAATCCCGGCCTTGGCCCGTATTGTGGATGCCGTTCATCAGCATGGAGCGAAGATCGGTATTCAAATCGCCCATGCCGGACGGAAAGCGGAGGATGCCGCCGTTCCGGTTGCGCCTTCGGCGATTGCCTTTGACGAGAACTACAAGACACCAAGAGCTCTTTCCACGGATGAAGTGAAGCAAATGGTGGAGAAATTCCGCCTGGCCGTAAGACGTGCCGTTCAGGCCGGTTTCGATACGATTGAACTTCACGGTGCTCACGGCTACCTGATTCACCAGTTCCATTCGCCGCTGACGAATCAAAGAACCGATGAGTACGGGCAAGACTTGACCCTGTTCGGCAAAGAGATCATTAAAGCCGCTAAGAGCGAAATGCCTGCCGAGATGCCGCTGATCTTGCGGATTTCCGCGAAAGAATATGTTGAAGGCGGATATGACATTGAAGAGAGCATTGCTTTCTCCAAAGTCTATCAAGAAGCTGGCGTAGACATGTTCCATATCAGCGCTGGTGGGGAAGGTCAGATTGCGGCTGCGGGCAGACCGGGTACGCATGCGGCTTACCAAGTGCCTCTGGCAAGAGACATTAAGCAGGCGCTTAACGTTCCGGTGATTGCCGTCGGAAGACTGGACGAACCCGTACTTGCCAACGCCGTGATCGGGAACGATGAAGCCGACTTGGTCGCTGTGGGAAGAGGCATGCTGAGAAATCCATTCTGGACGCTGGAAGCTTCCGTGAAGCTCGGTCATGGCGGTCTGATTCCTCCGCAACTCGTTAACGGATTCCCAAGATCGTAAAATCGAGGACTTCTTTATTATAGAAACCGCTCCTGATTTGGGGGCGGTTTTTTTACATTTACGTGACCCTTATCTTCCACATCCGCCTTTTCCGGCGGATTCACTCCATCGCTATTGGGAAACCCGTCCTGAAAATGGTAAAGTAGTGGTTAGAGAACAGTTAGGATGAACTAAAAGGAATACGATGCAGGCAAGGGAGTAAAATGATTCTGAAGAAGCGGAGCGTTCGCCTTTGGTTCCGGATTTCTACCGTCTTAGATTCTATAAGATCAAGAAATCTGGAACCAACAGCGATCGTAGGAACATTTTACGTACTTGCCCCACATCCATTCCATTAGTTCATTCTATATAGTTAGGATGTTATCCGGGAGGCGTTAGAGTAATGACAAGAGAGCAACTGATCGCACAATTGAATAAGTGGCATGAGAACGACGAATACCAAAATATCGTGGATGAGATTATAACGATTCCGACCCCGTTGGTCGACGACGAGTTGGCCGTTCATTTGGGGCGAGCCCTGAATAACCTGGGACGTTATAAAGAAGCGCTTAAATGGTTCATGAAGATAGACGAAGAGGGCCGGAATAACCCGCTTTGGCATTTTCGCGTAGGGTATGCCCATTATTATCTGGATCAGAATGAGGAAGCGGTAAAAGAATTTGAAATCGCGAACCAAATGGATCCGGAGGACGAAGATACGTTGGAATTTCTGGAATGGAGCCGGAAAGAAGCGGCCCAAGCTAAAGAGGAAGCAGAAGAGACCGATAAGTAAGTCCGGTACGCGAAACGTGGTTAGCGACGCTTCAATCTGTTTATGATAACAGTGAGAAGGATTCGATTGATAAAACCTAATGAGGTGATCAACCATGTCGAATATACCGACAGCTAACCAGGAAGCAATTGAAACGGTCAGAGATTTGATAAAAGGGATCGATACCGCCATGCTGACAACAGTTACGGATGAAGGACTGGTATCGCGTCCGCTGAAAACCCAGGAAGTTGAATTTGACGGCGACCTGTGGTTCTTGACGATGGACGACACAGACAAATACCTTGAAATCCAGCAAAACCCGAACGTAAATGTGGCTTACGTGGGTAAATCTTACGTATCCATACGCGGGACGGCAGAATTGGTGAGGGATCGTGCTAAGATCAAGGAATTCTGGAATATGGCGTACGAGAAACTGCTGGAAACCACAAGCGACGACCCGAACCTGGTATTGATCAAGGTCAAAGCCGACACGGCAGAGTACTGGGAAACGGGCAGCAAAACCAAAATGGTGAAGCGGCTGTTCTCCAAACTGACGGGAAAGGATTCCGATACGGAAATTAACAAAACCGTCGATTTGTAACCGGCTATAGTGCCACAATAAAGGGGCAGTCCCGAATGTCATCATAGATGATCCGGGACGCCCCTTTTTAATGGGTTGTATCCATATTAAACTTCCGTAGTAAACGGCGAGGCCGGTAGGCCCTCCCGGTTATACAGATTCGCGTCTGCAGGATTATTCGCCCATGCATACCGCACATGGGACGGATGCCTGACCCGGTCATGCGTCACGATCACGGAATCGCAGGAGATGACAGCCTCCGCTGGGAAGAAGACCCCATCGTAACCGCACACCTCGAATCCCCGAAGTTCGCTCTCCCCGTTTCGGACAGCAAGGCCCGCACCGGTCTGGTCGAAGTACAGCCGCAGGGCATCTCCATTTCCATCGCGCTCGACCGCTTTGAATAACGGACCGCTATACACCAGTTGGTCTTCGCCATAGGCGAGTTTTCTGGCGCCTAGCGCAAGCCGTTGTCCCACCGTTTTCTTATCCTGAGGATGCAGATCGTTATATTCCCCGATATCGATGGTAACTGCCATCGCGGTATTCGGTATTCTCAAGCTCTTCCGTTGCTCTTCCCGAAGCTCGGCCCAGTTGGTTTGAGGGTCGTCCGCCTCGCCCAAATTGGCGAGCTGGGTGAAGATGAACGGGAACTCTCCAATATCCCAGTTGCGGCGCCAATCGCCAACCAAGGCGGCAAACTTCTCGCTGTACCCGGCCGGCTGCCCGGTATTGGATTCCCCCTGATACCACAGAACTCCCTTGATCCGATAGTTGCGCAAAGGCGAGATCATGCAGTTGTAAACGCCGGAGGGCTTATATTGGAAAAAGGTTTGGGACTCCAAAGCTTCGGTGACCGCACCGATCCGGTATTTCCAGATGCCCCTCAGGTCCAGCTCCTGGTCACCGGCAACCAGCTTATAGGGCATGTCTTTAATGAAGGCGCCTGTGTTGTGGGTAGTGACCACGCGAACGGCGATAGAGTTGATCCCCGGCTTCAACAACCCGCCAGGAACAGGGTAGCGTCTAGGCGGGTACATGTAACCCGTATTACCGATGCAAACCCCGTTGATATATGTATCATCAGCATCTACGATGGTCCCAAGCTTCAGCAGAATCTGAACCTCGCTTTCCGTCATGGAGGCGGGAACTTCGAATTCCTTCCGGAACCAGACCGCGCCCCGCAACGATTCCAATTCACTACCTGCCCAAGAGCCGGGAACCACAAAGTCGTCCCAATCCGAGGCATCCCAGGATTCCTTAGACCAGCCCTCTTTTAAGCCCAGATCATTTGTGTTAAGCCGGTCGTACCAGGATTGGTTGCGTTCTTCGTCTTTCTTCTTGGTAGCGATTACATATTCATCATCTTTACATTGCTCCATTTCCGCTTCATAGCCGCCGATGTTCCGGAGCGTCTGCTCGCTGATCCAGGCCTCGATCGGCGTCCCGCCCACTGCGGAGTGAATCAAACCGATCGGCACATGATAACGTTCGTGGATTTCTTTTGCAAAAAAGAACCCGGCCGCACTGAAATTCAAAATATCCTCCGGGGTTGCTGAAATCCATTGTCCCCCCGTCAACTCCCGTACCGGAGCGTGGAAATTGTAAGTTTGAGGTACAGCGAACTGGCGAATCAAAGGCAGGTTGATCTGCTTCACCTCATCCGCCAGCAAGTCCAAGGTTCTCCGGACCGGCAGTTCCATGTTGGATTGTCCACCCAGCACCCAGACATCGCCGATTAGAATGTCCCGCAGGACGATCTCCTGATCGCCGGCCGATAGTGTCATCTCGAAGGGGCCGCCCGGCTCCATCGCTTCCAGGGTCATCCTCCACGATCCGTCCGAATCACATGGGGTGCTATACTCTTTTCCATTAAAAAAGATTTGCACGGTTTGGCCGGGAGCAGCTTCTCCCCACAGGGGCACAGTTGAATTTCTTTGCAGCACCATGCCGTCGCTGATAATGCTGGATAGTCTCATGGTCCACCTCTTAAAGTTGTTTGATTTCACAGTCTCTATATTCCATTCGTGGAGCGCTGCCGATTTCCTTCCGAATGTGGAACGGCGGGTATTACATAAAGTCAAAGAAATAACGGATGACATGGAATAGCACCGGCGATGTATAGGTTAAGGTATCCACCAGGCTTAAGTAACCTTTATTGGCCGTCTGAGACTTCTTGCCACCGCCGATTGATAAATCCCGTTTCAGCACGGAGACGGTCAAGCTGCCGAAGAAACCGCTCAAGCTGATCAGTATGCCGGAGAATATTCCGAATGCCGGGTCCAGCGGGGTCAGATAAGGGTAGATCAGATATGATACCGCCGTCGTGACAGGAAAGGCACAGATGAATCCCTCCCAGGTCAGGTACGGATTGGCCGTCGGGACCACTTTGTGCTTGCCGAAGTAGAAGGAGCCCAGATAGTGAACGAGGTCATTCAGCGCCGTCAACACCACTAAGAAGAGCACAAGGCCCGCCCCATATTGTGGGGTAGCGAAGGGATAGTAAGCGAGATGGCTAAGACCGAACACCATCAGCATGAGCCCCCACTGGACCCGGCTGACGCTGCGCAGAAAGCCTACCGTCCCTTTGTTGATCAGCCGCGGCAGCGGCAGGAGCAGGAAGACATAAACCGGGATAAAGATAATAAACATGCCGTACCATTCGATAAAGATCCAGTAGAATTGCACGGGAATCGTCAGGTAAGCCCAAAGGAACAGCCGACGATCAGCTTTTCTGGACCGGATCATGGCGAAATACTCTTTTAGAGCGAAGAAGGATAAGATCATAATGGCCAGTAGGGAGACGACCGGATTAAATAAGGTAGCGAGACATAAGATCAGAAACATGCCCCACCAGGTTCTAAGTCGTACGCCAAAGACGGAGTAGTCTCTCTCCGGGTGAGTCCGGCGCAGTCCGTAATAAATCGAATGGATGGCCGTGAGGCCTATGAAAATAATCATTAGTGTTATCAGCAAGCTGTCCAAGCGCAAATCACTCCTTGCCGCAAGGTAGGATTCCTAGAAAGGCATCCTATGTTATTATGAAGGAATAGTCTAATCTTGATAAGGGGAAATTTCGTAAATGGCAACGGATCGGTCGGTTTTTATTTTACTTACGAATACGGGGACGCTTTTTACGAAGATGATACAAGGCTACACGAGAGCACCCTATAATCACGCCTCCATTTCTTTTAACCGGGAGCTTTCGGAGCTGTACAGCTTTGGAAGGAAGAACCCGAACAACCCTCTGAACGGCGGGTTCGTAAGGGAAGACATCAAGACTGGCACCTTCAGCAAGTATCCGAATACGACCTGCGTGATCTATGAGCTTCGTGTAACCGACCGTGAGGTCGAAAAAATGAAGCGCGTTCTACAGCTTTTTATCCGTAAGGACAAAAAGTATCTATACAATATTCTCGGCGTGATCGGCATCGCGCTCAAAGAACCGGTCGAGTTCAGCAACTCCTACTTCTGCTCGCAATTCGTCGCGGAGATTCTGGAGCGCTCGGGCATCAAGCTGTGGAACAAGCTCCCCGCGCTGGTTACGCCGGATGATTTCCGGCAGTGCGAACGTCTTGATTTGATCTATGAAGGAAGGCTAAGCGAATATGATTCCGGGGGATATTAAGTAAGCTTTGACAATCCCCAGTAGATGACTTATATTTAAAATTAAATTAAATAGTCTTCCTAAAAGGGGAGTAGCTTTTACAACAAAGTCGTCAGTTCGGAGGCGTCAATCTCCCGGCTTTGTTGGCGACGAATTTCGTTGTTAGCAAGACCTTTGCCTGTTTACTGGCGAAGGTCTTTTCTTGGTTCGAGAAACCTTTGCCGCTGTCGGTGAAGGTTTTTTTGCTTTTCAGATTCTTATAAAAGGGGAGGAGAAAATCTAATTTAGGGCACGATATCAAAAAACATACATTTTAAAGGAGAGTAGGAACCTTATGGAGCTTTCGATGTTATTCGAGTATGGTTGGGTACTGTTATTATTAGTCGCGCTTGAGGGCTTGCTGGCGGCGGATAATGCCCTGGTTCTAGCGATCATGGTGAAGCATCTGCCTGAGGCGGAGCGGAAAAAGGCGCTATTTTACGGGCTGGTAGGAGCTTTCGTATTCCGTTTGGCCTCATTGTTCATCATTTCTTTCCTGATTGATGTGTGGCAGATTCAAGCCATTGGCGCACTGTACTTGTTGTTTATTTCGATTAACCATATTGTAAGAAAACTGGTGTTTAAAAACAGGGATACAGACAAGAAAAGGAAAGACAAGAAACCATCCGGGTTCTGGGCTACCGTGCTGAAAGTGGAACTGGCGGATATCGCTTTTGCAGTAGACTCCATTCTTGCTGCCGTGGCACTGGCCATGACGCTTCCGAACACTACGCTTCCTGCGATCGGCGGCATGGACGGCGGGAAGTTCATCGTCGTATTTCTCGGAGGCTTAATCGGGCTCATTATTATGCGGTTTGCCGCCAATTTGTTCGTCAAGCTGCTCCATTCCAGACCGGGCCTCGAAATTGCCGCCTTTGCTATTGTGGGCTGGGTCGGCGTGAAGCTCGCCGTCCTGACGCTAGGACATGAGGATGTGGGAATTATTTCGCATGAGTTCGCCCATTCGACGCTGTGGAAGCTGATCTTCTATATCGTGCTGGTTGTTATTGGCGTTGCTGGGTGGTTCTTGACTAAAGATCAAGCTAAAGAGCAATCTGCGGCAGATCAATAGTAAAATAAAGCAATTTAACTGTATTTAATCTGGAGGGCTGTTGTTTGGGTATAGAAATTTTGGTTCTGGTCGTACTTATTTTTGTGAATGCATTTTTTGCGGCATCCGAAATGTCGCTGGTTTCCTTAAACGATAATAAAATCAAGTTGATGGCAGGGGAAGGCAATAAAAAAGCCAAGCTGGTTCAAACGTTGCTGGAGAAGCCGGGTAATTTTTTGGCAACGATTCAGATCGGGATCACGTTAGCGGGTTTTCTGGCGAGTGCCTTTGCCGCCGACAGCTTCTCGGGAAGGTTGGCGGAGACCCTTACAAAATGGGGGGTACCGCTCAATATCAACTTGCTTGAAACGATATCTACCGTGGTCATCACCTAGAT
>DJTQ01000285.1 GCA_002439285.1 Paenibacillaceae bacterium UBA6304 | reverse complement strand
CGATCATGGAGTCGTAATACGGCGAGATGGTATATCCCGGATATGCCGCACTGTCAACGCGTACACCGGGTCCGCCTGGCGCGAGATAAAATCCGATTTTACCCGGAGACGGCATGAAGTTGCGGAAAGGGTCCTCCGCATTAATCCGGCATTCGATCGCCCATCCATTGAGCTTAACTTCATCTTGTGTAAACGAAAGCGGATTGCCTTCGGCAACCGAGATCATCTCCTGAATCAGGTCAATTCCGGTAACCATTTCCGTAACGGGATGCTCTACCTGGATTCGCGTATTCATTTCCATGAAATAAAACTGGCCGTCCGGACCAAGCAGAAATTCAAGCGTACCCGCACCGGAATAATTCACAGCCAGTGCCGCACGCACAGCAGCTTCTCCCATTTCTTTACGTTTTTCGGGCGAGAGCACAGGGCAAGGCGCTTCTTCAACCAGCTTCTGACGCCGGCGTTGCACGGAACAGTCCCGTTCTCCCAGATAAGCGGCATTACCGTGTTTGTCGGCAATGATCTGAATTTCGACATGCTTCATGCCTGTCAAGTACTTCTCCAAATAAACTCCGGCATTGCCAAAAGCTTTTTGCGCCTCTTGCTGAGCCGTCGTAATCTGTTTGACCAGCGATTCTTCATCCTCGGCAATCCGAATGCCCTTACCGCCGCCACCGGCTGTAGCTTTGATGATGATCGGGTAGCCGATCTCGCGGGCCATGACTACCGCTTGATCCAGATCTTCAACCAATCCGTCCGAACCCGGAATGACCGGAACATTAGCTTCCTTCATCGTCTGTTTTGCCACCGCTTTATCACCCATTTTAGTGATTGCTTCCGGTGACGGGCCGATAAAGGTGATATTGCAAGAACCACAAATCTCGGCGAAGTCCGCATTTTCAGCCAAGAAGCCGTAACCCGGATGGATCGCATCGCATTCCGTCAACGTAGCTACGCTCATTAGATTCGTAAAGTTCAAATAACTGTCTTTCGATAAGGTCGGCCCGATGCAATAGGCTTCGTCCGCAATTCTGACATGGAGCGAATCCTTGTCTGCTTCTGAGTAAACCGCGACGGTCGAAATTCCGAGTTCGCGGCAAGCACGAATAATTCGAACCGCTATTTCCCCGCGGTTCGCAATCAGTATTTTATGAAATTTCACTAGTTCCCATCCTCCTTGAAAGCTAACTGCACCTCAAAAAACGGGCGCAGGTACGCATATTACTCCGGCTTCACCAGAAAGAGAGGCTGTCCGTATTCAACGAGTTGTCCGTTTTCTACGAGAATATCGGTAATTTCGCCCTTGATTTCAGCTTCCAGTTCGTTCATCAGCTTCATAGCCTCAATAATACAAACCGTTGTCTTCTCGCCCACCTTATCTCCGATGTTCACGAAGTTATTCGCATCGGGAGAAGCTGCCCGGTAAAACGTGCCTACCATAGGGGACACAATCGTATGTAGGTTTGCTGCCGCTTTGTCCGCTGGGCTTGTGACAGCTTCAGGCTCCGTAACCAATGCTGCTGCAGCCGGTACCGCCGCTGGAGCAGTTGCCTGAACAACCGTCGGTTGCACTTGTACAACTTCAGTCTTGCCAGGCTTCCGAATGCACAAACGGGCGCCTTCGTTTTCAATTTCAAGTTCTTGCACGGATGTTTTGTCCAGCAGTTCAATCAATTCTTTGATTTCATTTAATTTAAACATGTACATTCACTCCTTCAGCTTTTTCAAACAAAGCCTTGGCCTTCTAAATCAACATTTCGAAGTAACCCATCACTTAACTTTATGTATTATATCACAATCGATTAAAATGGAAAGAGCCCAAGATATCCTCGGACTCTTCTCCTTGCGACACGTTATTTGCCTATCGTCAAGATTCGATCTTTATGATTTTACAGTTCAAATTTATGATTGGGTTACATATTGAACACTGACTTTATCCTGGGAAACGCCGAGTTCCTTGATGACCAGGTCCATAATTCCCACCGCGTCCTTGGCCTCCAGTTTCTCGCTTTCGACAAGCACTTTATATTTGTTATCCGATTCGGTGACGACAGCATTCGCGTATTTTTGTTGCAATTTTTCTTCGATGTAGAATATTTTTTCCTCTTTCTCTTGTAGAACGCCTAGTTCCTTTTGAGCCATTACCGACTCTTCCAGCGTTTTGCTTCCGTCATTGATCGCTTGCATCAATTCATCCTGCTTCTTCATATTGTCCTCATTACGCTGGAATTGATAAGCTGTCAAAGAATCGGCTGCTGACACCCCTTGCGTTTCGAGTTGTTTCAATACATCTTCATCAACCGTTCCCGTTTTGTCGGTCGCGGAAGAAGTGTCGGTCTTAGCCGCGTCTTCCTTTTGACCGTCACTTTCTGTAGCAGTACTGTCTTTCGCGGCATCATCGCTTACTGCGTTATCAGGAGTTTCGGTATCCGTGGCGGCTCCGGAGTTTGCAGCCGGATCAGTGACGACCTCACCGTCGGTGATGACCGGGTTTTGCTCTCCCTCAGAGACGACTTCCGATAAGATCACTTCATCGTCTTGGCTTAAGCCGTTGTCAGTCACTGTTTCCTGAGTCTTCCCCTGATCCATCGTCGACACCTGCTGGCCGTCGGCTGCCTGGTTCTTTGAAGGGCTATCGGTGAAGAGGTAATACGCGGATAAAATGACCATTAAACTAAGCATAGATACCAGCCATACCGTTTGTCTTTTCGATCTCATTGAATTATTCCTCCTAATAGATAGATTGGGATTATTGTGATTGTTTCCGTGGGACCACAGAGATCCGATAAGCCGGAACATTCAATCCTTTCTCGACGGCATCGACAATCAACGCTTTGACGGTCTTGTTTTCGGCTCCCCTGGCAACAATCAGCACGCCGCGGACCTTCGGTTTAATTTTCTTGGTTACGATCGGCTGTTCATTCCCGGAAGCGTCGTAGGTGACAATTTGGCCGTCGCGGGAGTACTGCGTGACATTCCTTTTCCCCCCGTCCGCATCGGTCTCCTCCGTCATTTCCTGGGTATCCTTCATATTTCGCTGGACGATGACTTCTTCGGTAGAGTCGATTGTGACCATAACATCAACCGCACCGACTCCGACGATTTTTTCCAAAATGTCTTTCGTTTTGTTCTCCAAAGAAAGTTCAATTTTTGAGAAAGAGCTATCATCCGAGACACTCTCTGAATAGGTAGATGTCGTCATTTCCTGCATAACCGGGGGCTCTCTCCCCTCCCCGCCGGGTTCCACCCGCTTAACATTGACAAAAGAATTGAACAGCATAATCGCCAGCCCGACCAACCCTACGATCAGCAACAACCGAAATGTCTGGCTCCGCTTTTTACCGTCAGCGCCTTTGCCGATCCATTGCTCCAGTTTCTTAAGCCATCCCGGCATCAGCCTCACCCCCTCACGTTATTCCGGATTCCCGCTCTTTACAGTGACGGATTCCCGGGATATTCCCCATTCTTGATAAAGCAACTCCTCGATCTCCCCCTCCAGAAGAGCATGGACTTTCGGCTTCTCTAAATCGGCATTGCTGCTTCTTGAAACACTGCTGTCCGCTTCGGCCATGGCTTCGCTTGCCGTTATATCGTCCACGCCGGTCATGGGATTCGGATTTCCGCTGTCTTGTTTTTTCACGGCCTCTCCCTGACCTTCGGAAATTTCCACTTTGATTTTCCCTACCGGCTGTATCTCAATTTTCCTACTTGTATCGGACAGTTCAGGTGCTTCTGCATCCACTTTCATGATCACTTCCACGCTTCTAATAGAAGGCACTGCCTGTTCCGTATTCATCTTGGAGTCCTCTTCTGCATCTGCAGGAGCCAGCCTTTCGGTTAGAATAACCGTGACCCGTTCCACCGGCTGTCCCGTTGTCCGCTCTATCTGTTCTTTCATCTGCCTCGCCGCCTCCTCACCCGCCCACTGAAGAGCCTCCGCTTCACGTTGCTTTCTAAGCTGCTCTCCCTGCCAAAGTATAGTCTCAGTACTTTCTTTGGTATCCGTACCGTCAAGACTGCTCCAGCTTTCAGCAAATGCTGTCTCTATCTTTTGCTTCGCGTCGGAGGAGAAGATACGCATGACCGGAGACAGCAGCGTCAACAAAATCAGCAGACTGACCACGAATTTTACATACCGTTCCATCGAGCGGTTCGGTAACAGCAAATCGATAAACACCGCGAACAAAACAACGACAATGATTTCCTTCAACCATTCGCCAAGAAATTCCACTCGACATTCACATCCTCGCCCGAACTGTTCCGGGTCATCTCATCATCACCGTGACATTGCCGGCCGTAAGCATAATCGTAATCGCCAGAAAAAACATCATCCCCACCGCCGCCAGCGCCGCAAACACGTAAAGCATGCTTTTTCCTATCGTCTCCAGGCAAGTCGCGATCGGAGATCCCCCAAGCGGCTGCATAACGGCAGCCGATAAATTAAATATCAAGGCCAGCGTCAGGATTTTGATAGCCGGGAAGGCGCAGAGGAAAAGTAAAATAATTACTCCGACCAGCCCGATGGAGTTCTTGACGAGAAGGGAAGCCGAAATCACGGTGTCCGTTGCATCCGCAAACACCTTGCCAACGACCGGAACGAAATTACCGGTAAGGTACTTGGCTGTCCTCAGCGTGACTCCGTCGGCCACGGAACCGGTTATCCCCTTGACCGAGATCACTCCCAGAAAAACAGTCAGCAGTATGCCGAGCAAAGCCATCCCGATCGTTCGGAGCATGTTGGCCAACTGGGTCAGCTTATACTTGTCGGACAAAGAACTGACAATGTGCAGAACAGCGGAGAAGAACAACAGAGGGAACACGACGGTGTGAACGATCGTTCCGACCGTATGGACCATGAAGACGACAAGCGGATGCGTCACCGACACGGTTACCACATTTCCCATGGAGGCCAGCAGCGTGAACAGAAGCGGCACCATCGCCATCATAAAGTCGATCATCCCGGAGATTGCCCCGGTGGCGTACTCAATCGCCACATGAAAACTGTTTATGGCCAACACTAGAATCACCATATAACAGATCGAGTAGGCTACCTTGCTGACCTGATTGCGCTCAAATGCAGATTGCAGCGTCTCTAGAATCATACTGAATACGGAGAGAAGGACGATCGTCACAAGAATATGTCCGTTGTACAGCACCTCTTGCCACATATAGCGCATTAAGCCCGCCAATCCCGATTGCAACGAAAACCCCTGATCCTTGGAAAAAAGCATATCCATAAAGGAGGGCATCGACCCGTCCGGGAAAAAACCACCGTAATCTTTCATCAAACTTTGCCAGTACGATTCCACCTGATCGGTAGGAAGTTCCTCCGCCTGGCGCTGCATCCAATCCCCAGCCGGGTCTTCGGCCATCGCCCGAACCGGCGTCCATAGAAGCATGAAGCCAAAGATGATCAAGAATACGGTTCTCATCCGCCATTCGGAATCCTTTATTTTCATTCTTGTCCCACCTTCGTTAAGCCGGCAGCAGTTTGATGACTGTCTCGATAATGATGCTGATAATGGGAATGGCCAAAACCATAATCAGCACTTTGCCTGCCAATTCGATTTTGGAGGCGATGCTTTCCTGACCTGCGTCCCTCACAATTTGCGCTCCGAATTCGGCGATATAGGCGATGCCGATAATCTTCAAGATCGTCTTCAAGTAAATCATCTGTACACCCGAAGACTCGGCGAGCTGTTCTAACACCTCGATAATTCCGCCGATCTTACCGATCAGGTACATAAATATAT
>DJTQ01000284.1 GCA_002439285.1 Paenibacillaceae bacterium UBA6304 | reverse complement strand
TTCCCTCATAAAACGGGGGGTTTGAAAAGTGAGTTGAGCAAACTGTGAAATCAGTAAAAAAGACCGCAAGCAGTGAAACCAGCTTACGGTCTTTTAGGCGCTCAAGCGCCGAAACAAGCCTATTCGATTAATTTGCCGATACCGGGCGGTGCTCCTTACGGCCTGGTATTTCTCCTGTCGCCTCGTAAACCTCGACGATATGGTCAATTTCCTTTTTCAACTCAGAGAGCAATTCTGCTTCCGGCACTTTGCGGATCATCTCTCCGTATCGGAACAAAAGCCCTTCCCCACGTGCGCCTGCGATCCCGATATCGGCTTCGCGAGCCTCGCCGGGGCCATTTACAGCGCAGCCCAGTACCGACACTTTAATCGGCACCTTCAAATTCGAGATGTAATCTTCCACCTCGTTAGCGATAGAGAACAGATCGATGTCCAACCGGCCGCAGGTCGGGCAGGAAACAAGCGTAGCCGCATTCGTAATTAATCCGAACGTTTTCAGCAGCTCACGTGCTACTTTCACTTCTTCCACCGGGTCCGCGCTGAGCGAAATACGCAGCGTAGAACCGATCCCCATGGACAGCAGCGCTCCGATCCCCGCTGCGCTCTTAACAGTGCCGGAGAACAGGGTCCCGGCTTCCGTAATTCCGAGGTGAAGCGGATAGGGAATGACCTCGGCAGCCTTGCTGTAAGCGGCAATCGCCATCGGCACATCCGAAGCCTTCAAGGAAACGATGATATCGTGGAAATCCAGTTCCTCTAGAATACCGATATGGAAAAGAGCACTTTCTACCATCGCTTCCGGAGTCGGATACCCGTATTTCTCCAGCAGGTGGTTCTCCAGAGAACCCGCATTGACGCCGATTCGAATCGGAATTCCGCGCTCCTTACAAGCTTTTACTACAGCCTCGACCTTTTCGCGACGACCGATATTGCCCGGATTGATCCGGACTTTGTCGATGCCGTTCTCAATAGCCATCAAAGCCAATTTATGATTGAAATGAATGTCTGCGACGAGCGGAATGTGGATTTGTTTCTTGATCTCTTTGATTGCTGCCGCCGCTTCCTCATTATTTACCGTAACACGTACCATTTGGCAGCCGGCTTCCTCAAGCCGGTGAATCTCCGCCACCGTAGCAACGACATCCGCCGTTTTGGTCGTACACATGCTCTGGATGATCACTTCATTACTTCCGCCGATCGTCAGATTCCCGACCTTGACCGGCCGCGTATCTTGTCTCAGGAACATTTCAGGTCTCCCCCAATAACGCCAAAGCTCCACCCCTGCAAAGAAAGGTCGAAAAAAGGACCTCTCTGCTGCAAAGATGGAGATTTCGGCATTTATTTTGTCGCGGTTTAGGCTAAGCCTTACGCGCTCTCTTCTTGTTTCTTACTCTTCTTGTCTTCCAACTCAGGCACGGTTTTCTCCTGAACGACTTTTTCGGTAATTACGCAATCCGTAATGTCGTCGCGGGAAGGCACCTCATACATGACATCCAACATAATGCCTTCAATAATGGCACGAAGTCCGCGGGCACCGGTATTGCGTTTAATCGCTTCGCGGGCGATCGCTTCCAGTGCTTTCGGTTCGAACTGAAGGTTTACGTTGTCCAACTCCAGGAGCTTCTGATATTGCTTCACCAAAGCATTCTTCGGTTCGGCCAGAATGCGGACCAAAGTCTTCTCATCTAGCGGCTCCAATGTGGAGATGACAGGCAGGCGACCGACGAATTCAGGAATCAACCCGAATTTCAGCAAATCTTCCGGTAATACCATCGACAGGTATTCGCCTGGTTTCAGATCTTTTTGTCCATCGCTCACAGCGTTAAAGCCGATCACTTTCTTACCGATCCGGCGTTTGATCATCTGTTCAAGGCCATCAAAAGCACCGCCGCAGATGAACAAAATGTTCGTCGTATCGATTTGAATAAATTCCTGGTGCGGATGTTTGCGTCCGCCTTGAGGAGGTACGGAAGCAACAGTGCCTTCCAAAATTTTCAGGAGGGCTTGTTGAACCCCTTCCCCGGAAACGTCGCGAGTAATAGACGGATTCTCCGATTTACGCGCCACTTTATCGATTTCATCGATATAAATGATGCCGCGTTCCGCTTTTTCCACGTCATAATCAGCGGCTTGAATTAGCTTCAGCAAAATATTCTCTACGTCTTCACCGACATATCCGGCTTCCGTTAGAGAAGTCGCATCAGCGATTGCAAATGGAACATTCAAAATTTTAGCCATCGTCTGGGCCAAGAGCGTTTTCCCGGAGCCGGTTGGACCCAACAGGAGAATATTACTCTTTTGCAGCTCGACGTCTTCAATTTTACTTTGCGTATTTACGCGTTTGTAATGGTTGTAAACGGCAACCGACAGCGATTTCTTCGCCTGTTCCTGCCCGATTACGTATTGATCCAGAATATCGCGAATTTCCTTCGGCTTCGGAATTTCCTTCATATCGAGCTCTTCCTCATGCCCAAGCTCTTCCTCCACGATTTCCGTGCACAATTCGATACATTCGTCGCATATATAAACGCCCGGTCCGGCAACGAGCTTGCGGACCTGTTCCTGCGATTTGCCGCAGAAAGAGCATTTCAATTGTCCTTTTTCGTCATTGAATTTAAACATGTAAACACCCCTTTAAGATTTAATGGGCTTGTTGATGACCTGGTCGATGATCCCGTAGGCCTTAGCCTCTTCCGCGCTCATGAAGAAGTCGCGATCTGTATCGCGCTGAATTTTTTCAAGGGGTTGACCCGTCCGGTCCACATAGATTTGATTCAGCTTTTCCCGTGTTTTGATAATCCAATCGGCATGAATTTTAATATCCGTTGCCTGACCTTGAATTCCTCCGAGCGGTTGATGAATCATCACTTCACTGTTCGAAAGCGCATAACGCTTCCCAGGTCCCCCTGCCGTTAGCAAAAGCGAACCCATGCTAGCAGCCATACCCATGCAAATCGTCGACACATCGGGCTTGATGTATTGCATCGTATCATATATACCCATCCCGGCAGTAACAGAACCACCCGGAGAGTTGATGTACAGATGAATGTCCTTTTCCGGATCTTCCGCTGCCAAAAATAACAGTTGGGCGATCACGAGATTGGCTACGTCATCGTCAATCGCGTTGCTGAGAAAAATGATGCGATCCTTGAGCAGTCTCGAATAAATATCGTAAGACCGTTCTCCCCGGTTTGTTTGTTCTACGACCATAGGTACCAGACTCATGTGACCAACCTCTTTTCTTGTTCAAATTTTCTATGCCCATGAATATATTATCACGTTCAAAGGCACATGTCATTTTTCACCCATTACAGTTTATGTCCTCGAAAATACAATATGTAACCGAAGGGTTATTCGAGTTAACATTGGAAATAAATGTATGTGTAAAAGTGAAAAATTAAGGCACGCATTTGATTATACGTGCCTTAACTATTGATTGTGTTTATACTACCGCGAAATTCAAAGACGCGGATGATGATTATTCTTCGTCTTGCTTATTCTTCAGTTGCTGCTTCTTCAGCCTCTGCCTTTGGCTCGGCTTTAGGTGCTGCTTTTTTTGTCGATTTCTTGGCAGCCGGTTTGCTGGCATCTTCCGATTTCTCAGCTTTCTCTGCAGGAACTTCCTTTGCGTTCTCGATCAGGAATTTAATCGTTTTGCGCAGAAGTACGTCTTCATTCAAGCTGCCCAGCGAACCGTTAGCGGCAAGAATGTTACGGATTTCTTCAGGGCTGCGTTTGTAAGCATCAGCCATATCCTGAAGCTCTTTATTGATTTCTTCTTCCGAAGCTTCAATTTTTTCCGCTTTAGCAATTTGCTCCAGAACCAGGTTGTTACGAACGCGTTTCTCGGAGTCGCCTGTCATCTGGCCTTTGAGATCTTCAATCGTTTGACCGGAGAAACCAAGGAACATATCGAGGTTCATACCTTGAGCGCGAAGACGGTTGTCGAAATCGCGAACCATGTTTTGAACTTCGCTGTCGATCATAGCTTGCGGGATTTCAACTTCTGCGTTTTCGCCGATTTTGTCAACGAGGACGCGTTCACGTTCCGCTTCGCCTTCTTTTTCCTTGCGGGATTGAAGTTGTTTCTTCAGATCTTCCTTATACTCGTCCAAAGTGTCGAATTCACTAACGTCTTTAGCAAACTCATCATCCAATTCAGGAAGCTGTTTGCGTTTGATTTCGTGAACTTTCACTTTAAATACCGCTTCTTTACCAGCCAATTCTTCAGCATGGTAAGTTTCAGGGAAAGTAACCGTTACGTCCTTGAAGTCGCCTGTTGCCAGACCCACCACTTGCTCTTCGAACCCAGGAATGAATGTATTGCTGCCCAGTTCGAGCGAGTAACGCTCCGCTTTGCCGCCTTCAAATGCAACGCTGTCAACGGAACCGTCAAAGTCGATAACAACAGTGTCGCCGTTTTGTGCGGCTTCTTCGTCGATCACAACGAGTTCGGCATGACGCTCTTGCATGCGAGTAAGTTCTTCGGTAAGTTCTTCTTCGCTAACTTCAACGTCAGTTGCAGGAACTTCGATTCCTTTGTAGTCACCAAGCTTCACTTCAGGTTTAACAGTTACTTTGGCTTTAAATTTGAAAGCTTGTCCTTTAGCGAATTGCTCTACGTCCACTTCCGGGCGGTCTACCGGGAAAATATCGGTTTGATCAACCGCTTCAGTATAAACTTCAGGAAGCAAAATATCGATGGCGTCTTGGTACAAGCTTTCCACGCCGAAGCGGGACTCAAAAATAGCCCGAGGCACTTTACCCTTACGGAATCCAGGTACGTTTACTTTCTTTACTACTTTTTGAAAAGCTTTATCCAGTGCAGCGGTAACACGATCCGCTTCCACTTCGACCTCGAGTACGCCGAGGTTCTTCTCTATTTTTTCCCAAGTTGCTTTCATTTTATGCCTTCCCCTCCAAATTTCACTATACTTAAAATACCGAAACCGAATCGCGCGATAAAGCAGCTACCTTGGTTTCAGTATAGCTAGCTCAGTCCACGATCAGAATAACCACTACATTATAAACAACAATACATCTTTTTACAAGGCCCGTTCGTAGGCATCATAGGCGGATTATACGATATTTGCCAAAAAACAGCTACCCGTTGACGCCTGTAGCCACGAATTGACGCAAGGAGCGGTACGCCTGTTCGAAGCGGAGTCTCAGGCTGTCCGTAATTCCGTATAAACTGCGTATTTCCTCATCGCTAATTCCTCCGGGCAGTGTGTCGGCCACCGTTTGATGCAGAGCCGCCGCCCAAATATCAATCATACTATCCTCTTCGCTGAGCAGCGATTTGTAATCCATCGTACCATAGATTGCCATTACAAATTGAGTCCATAGTTCCTGAGCAAAATAAAACAAGGTAGGATCATGCACCTGCGTCTGGTCACCCACCCGCTCCAGCACCGTTTGGATGGGCTGCGGGAACTCTTCCGGCTTGACCGGTACAGCTTCGATCTCAATTTCTACATACTCACCGGAACGAAAAAGCTGTATCAAGCCTTGGGTTCCCCGGCGCCGTAAAGTTTGAAGCACCCTGTATTGCAAAAGCGGGTGCAGTTCTTTGCTGTTCAGCCATCCGATGAGCGCGGCATCGACTTCCGGCTTATCCAGATAAGATAGCTGCTCCAATGCCAGAAAGGTATGCTCGGACATCGGCTTTTCCATGACCACGTGAAGAAGCTTGTCGGCATAATGCTCATCTTCCGCAAGCTTGGCTTCAACATGCTGCCTGGCCATAGCTTCTTCGCCTTCTTCTTCATCCCCGTAACTGCCGGATTCACTTGCTCCCTGCAGCATCGGAAAGGCATCGGTCAGCCAGTCCAGCAGTGCTTGCCATTCTTCATAAAGCCTCGGATCCTGGCCTTGGCACTGCAGCAAAAATTTAAGAAGATCCGAAGCTTCCGCATAGCGTTCCGTCTCCAGCATCCTCGTGAGCTCTATTTGATAAAAATCCAATGTTTTGGGAAATAAAACAACGTTGTTGTCATTCTCGCTCTGATGATGACCGCTAATAATGGGGGCCTCCCTTCGTCCCGAACAATTCATTTGAGATTATAGCATAGAGAGTATAGAAGACAAAAATCATCCTCTCCGACAAAAGATAGCAAACAACCTATTGCATATACTAGCTGACTGTGATAATATATTTTTTGCTTCTGTTTTTTATTTTTCTTTTGTCCCAGTAGCTCAGCTGGATAGAGCAACGGCCTTCTAAGCCGTCGGTCGGGGGTTCGAATCCCTCCTGGGACGTAATAGTTAAAACCTCTCCTTAGTGAGAGGTTTTTTGCGTTCCAGGGGGGTGAGAACCCCAGTAGGGGTTCGTTGGAGCGAGGCCGCCCGCGAATAGCGGGGTGAGACGAGCGGAGTCTCGCGCCGCGGCGCGAGTAGCGGGCATGAGCGGAGCGTAGGAGAAGCGTTTAGCCGGACCACGCGATGACGCGCGAGTATGTCATCGCCGTTCATTGGATATTTCCAATGAGGAAGCGCGTTTTAAACCATTTTCCCCTGCTAGATTGGAAATATCCAATGGTTTTCCCTGTTTTCTGAGAAAAAGCTAGTTCCTCTCGTTTTTCATTGGAAATTTCCAATGAAAGACGAAAGATACCGTCTTAACGCAAATTTTCATTGGATATTTCCAATCAAAATTCTATTCTATCCGGCTTTTAGTACTTTGCGCTCCAAGAAAAGGATAATTAGCTAAAACTATAACCGCCATAGCAAAGCAGAAACTTGGCCTATTCCAAATTCCTATTCCTATTCCTTCCCGATAAGGCTCTGGATCGCGCTGCGCAATATCGAACAAGAATCCTCGAATTTCCTTTGCTCCTCTTCCGTCAAGTTAAGTTCTACCACTTCCTGGATTCCGCCCTCACCGATGATGGCAGGCACCCCCGTGCAAACGCCGTTTTGCCCGTATTCACCTTCAAGTATGGCAGAGATCGCAATGATCTTATGCTCATCATTCAAAATGGAGCGGACGATATAGGCCAACGCGTTCCCGATGCCAAATTGAGTATTGCCTTTGCGAGTGAAAATCTCCCATCCCGCATCTTTTGTTTTCCGTGCGATTTCATTTAAATCGACATCTTTAAACCGCTCTTTATGCTGCTCCAGAATTTGTAACAAGGGTTTGCCACCGATTGTGACATGAGACCAAGCCACAAACTGGGACTCCCCATGTTCCCCGAGAGCATAACCGTTTACACTACGAGGGTCTATGGAAAAGACGTCGGACAGCAGTGTTTTCAAACGGGCCGAATCCAGAGAAGTTCCTGTGCCGATCACTTTATGACGGGGAAATCCGGAAGCCTCGCGAACAATATAAGTCACGATATCGACCGGATTCGCCGCCACCACAAACACGCCATCAAAGCCGCTGCTCATAATCCGCGTCACGACTTCCCTTGTAATCTTCTCCGCGTCCTCCAGCACATCCAGACGAGTCTGACCCGGCTTAGGATTGGCGCCAGCCGTAAGAATGACCACATCAACGTCGGTACAATCCTCCAGATCCCCTGCATGAACCTTGGTCCGGGTAGAAGTAAAATCCATGCAATGGGACAAGTCCAACGCCTGTGCAACCGCTCGGTCATAAGTGCGGTCGACCATGATGATTTCATCACAGATGGACTGATTAATCATGGAATAAGCACATGCCGCCCCGACGAGACCTGATCCGACGATAGTCACTTTTCTTGATTTCCTGGACATTTTCCCGCCTCCCTTTAGAATCGAAAACTTTATTTTTAGACAATGTTCAATTAACATCTCCCTAAATTATAAGCGTATCCGACAGGTACATTCCAATGATTTACTTTCATATTTTTTACACTTTTACACTAATTATCTCTTCCACATCTCTGTATGTCTTCATGAACGCCAAAATTGTGATCCCCTCCTAAAATCGGTTAGAATGAAAAGAATCCTTTATGAAGCGACATATACTCTCAATACAACAATATTAAAACAGAAAGGGCAGGTTGTTACCGAACCCGGGTAGACACCTGTACATGGGTGCGAGCTATGACTCTATACAAATTCAATGTAAAAACCATCGACGGAAAAGAAACTACGCTTGAACCTTTCAAGGGGAAGGTGCTTCTGATCGTCAATACCGCCAGTGCCTGCGGACTGACCCCGCACTATGAAGGCCTTCAAAAACTCTACAATACTTACGGGGATCAAGGATTTACCGTATTGGGCTTCCCTTGCAGCCAGTTTGCCGGACAGGAACCGGGGACCGAGGAAGAGATCAAAACCTTTTGCGACCTGAATTATAGGGTAACTTTCCCGATGTTCAGTAAAATCGATGTAAAAGGCGAACAAGCCCATCCGCTATACAAATATCTGGTAGAGAACACACCTTCCCCTTATCGCACCGGTGATATCGAATGGAATTTTGTTAAATTTCTTATCGACCAGCATGGAAATATCGTAAAACAGTATAGTGCGCGGACCGAACCGGAAGCATTGGAAGCCGATATAAAACAACTTTTAGAAAAAAACTCCTAAAAATAGACCTGCCTTTTCACAGAAAAGCCGTTGTACCGAACAGGCCGAAGCTTAATTTAGTTTCGCGGGATTCGTGGTACAGCGGTTTTTTTGATCGGGTATCCGGAAAACTTTTTGGGCCATAAAAAATGGGGCGCTGGATTCATGTCTAAACTCCCCCTTTTCCATTATAATCGGATTATCTTGCCTTATGGAGGTTCAAAAATCATTCATGAATTCCCGCAGAAACGAACCATTTCGATATACATTCAAACCGCCGATGACTTGCTGGATTGAAATTGTCTCCATTGATCTCAAACCGGTCAAAAGTAAATTGGCCCCGGCTGAATTAATCGATATCAGCAAGTCCGGTTGCCGGATTCAGACCGGCCTCGACCTTCATGCCGCCGCTCATTCAATCGGTGCTGCAATTCATATTCAACTAAGCGAAGAGAATTTTACTTTTCCGGGTGAAGTTCGCTGGCAACATCCTCATGGGGCCGAGTACTTTCACTATGGTTTGTCCTTGCAACTTACGACAGAAGAAAAGGAAAAGATCAATGTGGAACTGCGTGGATTAGCTGCTGCAAGAAGGATCGTGGTAATGTAGCTGGATAGGCGGTAATTGCCGGGCGAGGAGCAGGCGAGGAGAGATGCTTGATTTTTTCGCCCCTCATGATATAATATATAAGTCGCTTATGCGGGTGTAGTTCAATGGTAGAACGCCAGCTTCCCAAGCTTGAGGCGAGGGTTCGATTCCCTTCACCCGCTCCATATACATAAATTCAACCCTTTGGAATCCAAAGGGTTTTTCTAATATCTTCATATTCGAAAGGAGACGTTTAGCAAATGCAGCTATGGCTAATCTACGCGTTGTTATCGGCCGTATTCGCCGCACTGGTTGCTATTTTCGGCAAAATCGGACTGCAGCACATCGACGCCAACGCAGCAACAGCAATCCGCTCCGTCATCATGGCACTATTCCTGCTTGGCGTTGTTGCCGTGCAGGGCAAATTTACACAGCTGGCAGAAATCGTCACGCAAAAAAAGGCCCTCTCGTTTATCGTCTTGAGTGGCTTAGCCGGCGCGTTGTCCTGGTTGTTTTATTTTCTTGCGTTGAAGCACGGAAAAGTATCCCAGGTTGGCCCCATTGACAAACTGAGCGTCGTTATTGCCGTGATTCTGGCCTTCATTTTCCTCGGCGAGAAGATTTCCTGGACCGCCGCGGCCGGCGTTGTTTTGATCGCTGCCGGGGCGTTGCTTGTAGCGATCAAATAGCCGAAACCTACTCGCGCTCCGGCGCGAGACTCCGTTCGGCTAATCGCGCTAAACGCGGATAGCCTTGCTCCGACGAACCCCACTGGGGTTCTCATCCCCGGGACGCAAAAAGCCGGTTCGTAATGAACCGGCTTTTGATTACGTCCCAGGAGGGATACTCGCGCTCCGGCGCAAGACTCCGCTCGGCTAATCCCGCTAAACGTGGATAGCCTTGCTCCGACGACCCCCACCGGGGTTCTCATCCCCGGGACGCAAAAAGCCGGTTCGCAATGAACCGGCTTTTGATTACGTCCCAGGAGGGATTCGAACCCCCGACCGACGGCTTAGAAGGCCGTTGCTCTATCCAGCTGAGCTACTGGGACATACAGTATGTAAAAAAAGGATGCGTTAATTATTATAACGCATCCTTTGTCTTTTTCAAAGAGGATTATTTTGACGATATTTTACATTTACTGGGAAGTTGAGTGGCAAACAGGTTACGAGGTTAAATCAAGCTTGGGTCGCGGTTCGAGCTAACGTAAAAGTTTTAACGGACATGAGAGACGTTAAGTCGGTTGTTTTGATGCTTGCGGATCGCTAACGGACACTGGGGACGCTATTTTTGAATAGTCGTCATTCCAAGTAACTGTTTGGGCAAAATAAGGTCGCTGATGTCCGTTAGAATGCAAAACTGTCCATTTAAGCGAGTTTAACGGCTCTGGTGTCCGTTAGTCATTCTCAGTCCAACTTTTCATGCTGCCCAAATAGCCATATACCATACACGACACGCACGTATTAGTTAAGTTAGTTATGACTAACGGGGTAGCTCATCTTGCAAAGAGGCCGCAATATCGTCGTACGCAAGGAGTCGCTGCAAAAATTGTTCCCGCTGGATCTCGGGAGCGGGCCAGCCCGAGTCGCAGAAATCCTCCTCAGCAACTACGGCGGTGGCCTGATGCATGCTGTTGTCAAACCAGTCGGTTTCGAGATCGGCCTCGCTTCGGATCATGCGAATGATTTCGTAGTCGTCTGTTCCGCCCCGATCCCGGGAAGAACGAGCGATGTAGACAAACAAATCCGGGTCCCCCACCGCTCCGGGCCTAACCTGGATTTCCGCACAGGTGGTTTCGGCATATTCGGTAATTCTTCTGAATGTGGCGTCTTTTATATAATACATATGCAATAACGGCCTCCTTCCTCTTACTCATCCCTTGCTCATCCTCTTACCTATCTCGCTTTTGCCTTTGCCCTGCGCATGACCTTGACGAGATTGACGATTTACTTAATCCGCATCAAATCCGAGCGTACTGCGCAGCTGCTCACGGGTCTCATCCGTTCCAAGCCGGTAAATTTGGCGATATAATTCATCCACATTGCTCTGATAGTTGGCATTGACATCTTCCTCGGGCGTGTCGGGCCAAGGAAATGTGTATGCGATGAAGCTACTCGTCTCTTTTTCATCAATTTGCTCCAACATGTGACTTATCATGTCAGCTTCTTCCGGCGTCGCGCGGATCACCCATTCATAGCCCGCTACCCCTTGTTCCTCCAGTAAAGAACGACCCTGCAGCGATACATAGTAAGTATTCTTTTGCATAGCTATCCCTCCCTAACCTGGGGAAAGCTCCCCCTTTTACTCATAGTTTTCCGTTAAGGACAGACATTTTATGCCTTTGCCAGGCATAATTTGTTAATACTTTTCGCCGGAACGACGAGGAAATCGGAAGCCGACATAGAGAGGAGAAAACCAGCATGTGCGGAATTACCGGATTTATCGAATGGAATCGAGATTTGACGACGGAACTGGATTTGGTGCTGTCGATGACATCCTGTCTTGAAAAGAGAGGCCCGGATGCCCAGGGAACCTGGATTTCCGGACCCTGCGCGTTCGGACACCGCCGCCTGAGCGTCATGGATCCCGAGAACGGGGCCCAGCCGATGGTCATCCAGGAGGAGGAAGCGACTTATACGATCGTTTATAACGGGGAGATCTACAATGCCCCCGAATTGAAGGACGAACTTCGCAGAAGAGGCCGTACTTTCCGGACCCATTGCGATACGGAGGTACTGCTTCAGGCTTATATCGAGTGGGGACCGGATTGCGTTTACCGGCTGAACGGCATATTCGCGCTCGCGGTTTGGGACAGCACACGGGAACATGTATTTTTCGCGAGGGATCGGCTCGGAGTCAAACCGCTCTTTTACAGTGAAATCGACGAAACCTTGATCTTTGCGTCGGAGCCGAAGTCGATTCTCCAGCATCCCAAAGTGGAAGCGGTGATCGGACCTGAGGGATTGGCGGAAATATTCGTCATCGGGCCTGCGCGGACGCCCGGACACGGGGTGTATCGAAACATGCACGAGTTGCGGCCCGGGCACGTCATGATCTTCAGCCGCGCCGGACTTCGATCATATGCATACTGGAAGCTTGAAGCGGAACCGCATAGTGATACCGTCGACGAAACCGCCGCCAATATCAGGGCCTTACTGCAGGACACCATGGAACGTCAGCTGTTATCGGATGTTCCGGTATGTACCCTGTTGTCCGGAGGTCTTGATTCCAGCGCTCTCACTGCACTGGCCGTCGACTATTACCGGCGGACCGGACAGGGACAGGTGCATACGTATTCAGTGGATTACGAGGATAACGATAAGTATTTTCAGGCCCACAGTTATCAGCCGGGAGCCGATGCGCCTTGGATTAAGCGGATGGTGGAAGAGCTCGGTACGGAACATCACTGGATCTCCTTTGATACGCCCGAGCTGATCGGCGCATTGCCCGATTCAACAATAGCCCGCGACTTGCCCGGCATGGCGGATGTGGATGCTTCGCTGTTGCTCTTCTGCCGGGAGATCAAAAAGGGCGCGACCGTAGCCATCTCCGGAGAAGCCGCGGACGAAGTGTTCGGCGGTTACCCCTGGTTTCACCGTGAGGAGTTGCTGAACTCCGGCACGTTCCCCTGGTCCGTGGCCACAGGTCTTCGGGCCGGTCTCTTGTCGCCGGAAATCCGTGACTGGATCGCTCCGGAGCAGTATGTGGCGGACCGGTACAGCCAAGCGATAGCCGAAGTGCCTCATCTGGAAGGAGAATCGCCGGAGGAGGCCCGGATGAGAACGATGTCGTATTTGAACATCACCCGATTCATGCCGACCCTGCTTGACCGGAAAGACCGGATGAGTATGGCCGCCGGGCTCGAAGTCCGGGTCCCCTACTGCGATCATCGCCTGGTCCAGTACGTCTGGAACGTTCCTTGGGAGATCAAATCGACCGGAGACCGGGAAAAGGGCATCCTGCGCAAAGCGCTGGAAGGCGTCCTGCCGGACGATGTTTTGTACCGCAAAAAGAGCCCTTATCCCAAAACGCATAATCCGGCATATCTGGATGCCGTCAAGGGGCAAGTGCTTGC
>DJTQ01000308.1 GCA_002439285.1 Paenibacillaceae bacterium UBA6304 | reverse complement strand
CAGTCCCTGAAGGAGTCGACAACGTATGCAGGATCGCCTTTTGAGGACGTGACCCGCCGCTGGACTCGATCCGAGCAAGAAGCGGGCGTACAGAACGGTGTCTTTTTGCTGGTGCATGACGGTCGTAAAGTGAAGGTGCTGCGGGGTGTGAACAGTTTGGTTACGCTGCGGGAAGGCCAAAACAAAGGCTGGAGGAAAATCCGCAAAATCCGGGTGCTGGATCAAATCAACGCCGATTTGCAGCGTACCGCCGAGGACAATTATATCGGCAAGGTGAACAACACCGAAGAGGGACGCCTTGCCTTGATCAGTGCCGGGAAGCAGTATTTGCAATCGCTGGCGCTTGAAAATGTCATTGAATCCACCGGGTTCGATGTGATGTTGGATCCGCGTTTTTACGGCACCGCGCCGCAATTCCAGCCGGAGGACGATCAGGTATTCTTGTCGTGGACGGCGGATGACACCGATGTAATGGAACAAATTTTCGGCACGTTCTACGTGCAATAATTTTGAGGGGGAATAGCAAATGGCACAATATCTTGATCCGGGACGCATTATTATGGGGACGTTCGGCCAGATTTTTATCGATGGAGTTTGGCAGTCGAATCTGAACCATCTGGAAGCTAACGTTGAGGCGGAGAAACGCGAATTGAATCTGGTCGGCACGGATTACACCGTCTTTAAATTGGGTCGCAAAAAAGGAACAGGCACCATGAGCGGCTACAAAATTTCGTCCGATATGATCGCGCGGGGATTCCAGAAGTTCTCGATTATTCACAAGCTCGATGATCCAGAAGCTTACGGATTTGAACGAATTGAATTAATCAACTGCATGGTGGACAAAATTCAGCTTGCCAATTGGACAGCAGGTGAAGAAGTGGCGGAAGAAACGGCGTTTACTTTTGAATCGTACATGCTGAAGGACCCAATTGTAGCAACACTTTAAGGAGGAGGCACTCATATGAGTACTGAACAATTGAATGAACAGGATATTTTGGACGGTCTCTTCGAGACGGCAGCGAATTTGCCGGAAGAGGCCATTTTTATTGGCCGTCTAAGCTTGCGGATCACCTTGCGGGGGCTGACCTCCAGCAAAGTCGATTCGATTCGTGAACGTTGCACGGTCCGCAAAACTACGAAAGGCCAGACTTCGGAAAAAATCGACAGTGAGCTGTTTAACGCAGCATTGATCAAGGAAGCGACCGCGTCCTTGGAGGTCGTCAAAAAGCTGGAGCAAGGCGGGGAGCAAAGCGTCAAACTCATCGGCTGGGGTGATGAGCGGCTCATTAGCCGCTTGAAGCTGTCCGGCGGCGAGGAAGCCGTTCGTCGATTGCTGCTGGCTGGGGAACTGGACGCCGTGGGTGATAAGGTGCTCGAAATTTCCGGCTTTGGGGTAGACATTGACGACGTAAAAAACTAATCGACTCCGGCGGCATGACGACGCTGTTGTTCCATTTGTGGACGCGGCATCATCTTCGTCCCGGGGTGTTCTGGTCTCTTCCCAAAGGAGAACGCCTGCTGCTGCGAGCTTTTTCGGAGAGGGAGTTGGAGATGATGTCTCCGCCTCCTTCACCTTGAGGCTCTGTTTGTAGATGGCGCTGTACGGAGAAAGGAGGTGGCATATGGTTAAAAAAGAAATTCTCGGCTTGCAAATCGAAGTCGACAGCGCTGAGATCGACAAGACGGACAAAAAGCTTCGCAGCTTGGATAAGCTCCTTCAACAAACTCAGCGACGAGCGGCTGTTTTAGGTAAAACCAAGATTGCTCCGAAAATCACGTTAGATGATCGCTTTTCCTCCGCCGCCGAAAAGGTGAAGCGAACATTGACGCAGATTCAACGGACTAAGGTCCGGCCAGTGGTGCATCTTGTGGACAACGTATCTGCGGTTGCTGCGAGAATTCAAGGCTCACTGATCGGTCTTAGCATGAAGTCTTTGCGGGTTTCGGTTGAGGCGGTGGATTGGGATGGGGTGGTTGGCGGTTCTTTTGACAACTGGATGAGTGCAGAAGGTCAAGGCACCTTGCAGAAGATCTCTTCTTCTATCGGTACTGCCCTTGGCAGCGGGTTGAAGGACGTGATGATGGGAGCATTGGGACTGGCTGAATCGAAAGAGATGGTTCCAAAACGGAGAATTGATTTTACTAATGAGGATCGCCAGTTGTTGCTGGATCAAGATAACTCGCTATATGCAGAGGCAGGGAGGAAAGCGGGGGATAGTTTTTTTCAAGCTTTTCTTGGAGTTTTCGACACTAAGCAAATCGCAGATAATCTGGGTGGAATACAGTCCGAGGCAACTATAGTTAAAGATGAGACTTCGCAGGGTGACAAGACCCCAAAGTGGCTTAAAGGACTTGGTGAATTTGGGGAGCAATTAGGAATGGCTTTATTGGTTGAGATAATGATGAAAAAAGTTGGAGGAAAGTGGTTGAGTAAAGGAAGTTCAAAAGTTGCCAGAGAAATAGGTTTAGATGCATTGGGGAATATCCCCTCACGTATAGCCACTTATGGAAGAAGGGGAAGTAATCTATCTAAGGCGTTGCCATTTCTAGGTAAAGTATTAGGTGTAGCTGGATTAGGGTTTACCATTTATGATACACAAAAGTACTTGGATGAAAAGGGTATAACTGATGTCATACAAGAAACGCCAAGTAGAGTCTGGAAGCAATTTAACGAGCCGGTTACAGAGATCAATGGCAAACCAGTTAAAGATATGGGTTTCTTTGAACGTCAAATAGAATCACTGAAAGAACAGGGGAATTATCTTGTTAATGATTATTTTAGTGATCTGGGGAAATCGATTAAAACTAACTGGAAAGTCTTAACCGGTGATGGGAAGTATACTGTAGATGAAAATGGGTCAGTACAAGTCGTTAATCCACAAGATAATTCTACTTCCCATATGAACAGAAGTTTGAAAAATAAAATGATTAGAAATCAACCTAATGAGAAAACTTTAATGAATCAAACATTTATGAATTCTAATAAATTCTCAGGAGTAAACTCTATTGAAAAGTTTCCTAATATGAGCAACCTTAAAATAATTGAGAGTTTCCAGACTCTAGGTCAAGGTACAACCGTCAATGTTACGATTCCATCCGGAGCCGTCAATCTCACCATTAATAAAGACGAACTTGACTATGAGAAGATTGGAAATATTTCTGCACAAAAGATTGCCAGTGAAGTTAGGTTAGCCATGCAAAATATGAATTAAAGGAGGGAAGCGCGTGGATATTCACTTGAGGGACGGGGCGGGAATAGACTTTCATTTTCCGGTCAATCCCGAAGAAATTACGATCTCCAGAGGAAAATCGCTGGAGACGGTCAATATTTTATCGCTCGGGGAATATGAGTTTCCTGCGGGAGAGAAGGTGAAGGAAATCGCCTTCTCTTCTTTTTTTTCGGCGTCGTATGACGAAGGGTACTGCAAGTACAGCAATCTTCCCGATCCGCAGGAGGCGATGAATCAGCTCACCCGGATGATGAACAGCAAGACGCCGGTCCGGTTGATTATTACCGAAACGGCGGTCAATGTGCTGGTGATGATCTCGGCACATAACAGCACGTTTAAAGGCGGAGAGCCGGGGGATGTGTATTTTGAACTGACGGCACGCACATGGCGGGACATGAAGGTTCATACGAACACTTCAGCAGCCCCGAAAACGCAAGGATCACGACCGGACACCAAGCCGAAAGCCAAGACGTACACGGTCAAATCCGGAGACACGTTGTCAAAAATCGCTAAGCTGGAGCTTGGGAGCAGTGCCAAATGGCAGGCCATTTACAATGCGAATGCCACAGTCATCGGCAAAGACCCAAACAAGATCAAGCCTGGTCAAAAGCTGGTGATGCCTTCATGAGCTATGAGGTGGTGCTGCAAAACAAGTATTATCTCCGCGAGTTGATCGAGAGTATTTCGCTGACCGAATCGCTGGATCAAATCGCCTATCAAGCCTCCATCACCTTGAACATTCCGGGAGATTTTCCGGGGATCGAACCCGGTCAGGAGATACGGATCAGCGGCGTGCCGTACGGCGCAACCAATCAGGTGCCTCTGCTTCATCCCGGCGTGGTTTGGGAGTGCAGCAGCACGGCTAGCCTCATCAAGAAGATGACGCTTACGGTTTACGACCGAACGATCTATTTGGCGAAATCGGAGGATGAGTGTCTTTTTGCGGAGGGGGGGACGGCTTCTCAACGGCTGAAAAAGTATGCGACCGATTGGGAGATCAAACTGGCTGCACTCCCGGATACGAAAACCAAGCTAAAGAAATCGGTGTATCGCGCCCAAACGATTTACAGCATGATCATGAACGATCTAAAGGAGACGGTTAAATCCGGTGGTGACATGTATATCCCGCGGATGACGTCTTCCGGGTTGGAACTGTTCAAAATCGGCGGCAACAAAACCGTCTGGTGGTTGGAGGGCGTTGAAGAGGCGACGCAGAGCCGTACGCTGGAAGAAACGGTGACCCGAGTCAAGGTACTGGGGACGGAGAGCGGAGAGGATGCCCCGGCCAAGGTTCTCGCTATTGCTTCGGGAGAGACGGCCAAGTTCGGCGTACTTCAACGGATCGTTCAGGATGACGACGTCAAAACCACGGAAGCCGCAAAAAAACTGGCGCAATCGATGCTTACGGGAAAAGGAGTTTCCTACTCCGTATCCTGCACGGACCTGAACACGGTTCGAGCCGGCGATAAAGTGAATTTTAACGGGTTGGGATTGATCGTTACCTCGGTAACTCACCAACTTGGCGATCCCGGGCATATGACTCTGGAATTGTCCTCTTTCGAGGACGTGAAAAGGAGGTATTTTCTTGACGGTTGATCCATTCACGGCGCTCGCGGTTACCTTACGGGACAATGCCGTAAACAAGACCAAGGAAGTTCTCTCCGGCGTAGCCGTCGAGCTTGGCACGATTACAGCCTCCGGTTTGAAGCTGGACCGGTTCAAGCATGAAATCGGGGATTATTATGTGGCCGAATTCCCCGGAACCTTGAAGCTGCCTGAGTTGAAATTGGCTGGCACCGTTACGGGACTTAAGGATAGCGGAGGAGGCGGCGTTAAGGGAAAAGGGAATTACTCTTTTGAAGCCTCCGAAACAAAGGAATCGTCTCTAAAGTTGGAGTATAAGCCCGGCGACCGGGTTCTTGTAATTCCGTTAAACGGAGGGCATGACGCAATCGTGATTTGCAAGGTGGTGAGCAGAGGTGGCTAATCTTTTTCCAGAAAATACGGAACAGTCCTGGGGAGCGGAGCAGTTGTCCGAAGTGAAGGATGAGGGCGTTCGCTTTGGGAGAAGCTGGCGGTTTGATTTTGATGCAGGAGAATTCATTATGACGCCCACGCGAAAAATTGCCGGAGCCGAAGGCACGGAAGCCTGGATCATATGGTGCCAAAAAGCGATCCGCACGCCGCGTTACAGGCATCTCATTTATTCGCGGGATTACGGGCAAGAATTCGAGGAGCTTATTGGCATAGGCTACAGCCGGGCCGTACAGGAGAGTGAAATCCAGCGGATCGCCCGAGAAACGCTTATGGTTGATCCTCGTACGGCTAGCGTGGAGGGGTTTGTTTTTGAATGGCAGGGGGAACGGTGTTCCTTTACTTGTCGGGTTATGAATATACACGACGAAGAATTGACTTTGGAAGGGAGCGTGAGCTGATGGCGGAGCTGCCGCTTTTTTTGCAGGAACAAAGTGAGGAAATGATCATGCAGCGGATGCTGGAACGGGTACCTTCGGATATTGATAAATCTGAGGGTTCTTTTATTTGGGATGCCCAGGCCCCGGTTGCCTTCGTGTTAGCGGAGGCGGCGGGCTGGGCTCAGCAGGTGCTGCAGCGGGGATTCGCGGGAACGGCCTATGGAGAATATCTCGACCTTAGGGCGGCCGAGCACGGGATTACAAGGAGGGCAGCCGTTGCGGCGTCGGGCGCTGTCCGGTTCACCGGCGTGCCGGGAACGGTCGTGCCCACCAGAACCGTGGTGGCCACTCCGGCCGACGAAATTACGGCGGAAGCCTCGATTGAATTCGAGACGACGGAGTCTGTCGCTTTGGGAGCCGATGGCCTAGGCGTTGCATCGATCCGGGCTTTAGTGGCTGGTCGCATGGGAATCGTCCCGGCCGGAGTCATTACGGTCATGTCCTCGCCGGTTGGCGGGATTACGGCTGTAACGAACCCGGTGGAAACCCGTGGCGGGGCCGATACGGAGTCGGATGAACTGTTGTTGGAACGTTTTTATGCCCAGGTTCGCAATCAGGGAACCAGCGGCAATAAAGCCCAGTATTTGAAATGGGCTGGGGAAGTGCCGGGCGTGGGCGGCGTTCAGGTGCGACCGCTCTGGAACGGTCCGGGAACCGTGGGGATCTATCTGCTCGACGCCGAGAAGAGGGCAGCGAATGCCGAGATCGTGGCCGCGGTTCAAAAGTACATCGATCCGACGATGGACGGGCAAGGGGAAGGGATGGCCCCGGCAGGACCGGTCGTGAAAGTGATGGCGGCCGAAGAGGTTCCTATTGATCTCTCGGTTCGTTTAACATTGGCTGTTGGGGCTTCGAGAGATGAGGTCCAAAAAAGCATCGAATCAGGGATTCGCGCTTTTTTTAAGACGTTGGCTTTTGCTGACCCGCTTGTACGTTATACGCGGATTGCGGCGATCCTGCTGGATCTTCCGGCTATCGTGGATTATACCGATTTGACAGTAAACGGCAGAAGCGATGCCAACATCGAGATTTTGCCCGGGCAGGTCGCCGTGTTAGGGATGGTGGATGTCCATGAGTAGTACGGGCGTGATGACGAATCCGGTTGCGGTAAAAACAGGTTTATATGACATGGAAAGTCCGATCGGACGCGAAATGTTCTCCTATTTTCCCGGATTCTATGAAAATTCACGGATTATGAAATATGACATGGCTGCCAAGGGTGCGGAGCTGGATGCGTTTTACGGCGCGCTGAACGAGACGCTGGATCAGTTTTTCGTTAGGACGGCGACCTGGGGATTGGACCGATGGGAATCCGAGCTTGGCATTGCGACGGATCAGAATAAGCCGCTGGAACAGCGCCGAGCCCTGGTTGAATCCAAGCTCCGCGGAGCAGGTCAGTTCTCGGGCCGACTCGTCAAGAACGTCGCCGAAGCGTACGACGGAGGCACCGTCGATATAACTTTTCAACCCGCCGAATGGAGCTTCACGATCAAGTTCGTCGATACGATCGGCGTTCCGCCGAATCTGGACGACCTGAAGGCGGTCATCGAAGAGATCAAACCGGCGCATCTGGCGGTGGAGTACGAGTTCAGCTACTTGCTGATCAAAGATCTTCACGGCGTTTTATCGCTCCAAGACATGGAGCAGATTCCTTTATCCAAATTTGCAGGAGGTGGTCACATTGGCTAGCAATACACCTAACCTTAACTTATTGAAGAAAGACCCCGTCACGGACGGGAATGATACGTTTAACATTGAAACAATGTTGAATGAGAACTGGGACAAGATTGATGCGGCGGTGGGGGATGTGCGGGAGGAGTTACAGGATATTGAGATTCCGGATGCCTCTCTTACTCAGACCGGCATCGTGCAGTTATCCAACGAGACAAACGGCTCGCGGGAGAATGTTGCAGCAACTGAAAAGGCTGTCAGCCAGGCTTTTCAAGCTGGCAATGAGCGTAAAGCGGAAGTGGTTGCCGCGCTTGTTGCCTTAGGGGTATCGGCATCCACTAGCGAGACTTGGGCACAGCTTATTCCAAAGATGGCGACTATCGTACGGGCTACTGGTAATGCTGATGTTAGAGAGGTGTTGTCAGGGAAAACGTTTAGTATTGGTAGCGCAAGTGGGCTTACAGGAACGATGGTAAACCAAGGAGCAAATTTTATTACTCCGGGGACATCAAATAAGCTTATTCCTTCAGGTTATCATAATGGTAGTGGTTTTGTTGTTGGTGATGCTGAATTAATTGCAGCAAATATACGAGCGGATAAAAATATATTCGGCGTTCAGGGTAGCATCCCCTTATTAAATCCAGATTATGCTGATCAGAGACTTACCACAAATTTGTCTATAGGATTGTATTCAGGTGATGGTGCAGAATATGTTTATTTTGGTGTCCCAAGTGGTCAAATTCTCAATGGAGTTAATTGGATTCGTCATCCTAAGATTGCTTTAATGACTACTATGGGTCTTTATAAGCCTCTGCTTATTGGTAGTAAGGTGTTTTCGCCTACCTATAAAGGGAATCATAACAATAGTGGACGAGATGTTAATAGAGGTGTTTTTGCTAATGTTGTAACAGATTCACCAGATAACAATTACTCCGCTATTGTATATCATGTTCCAACAGCTGGTAATTTCAATACTCTTTTACATGTGAAAAATGGGCAAAGCAATGGGGTGGCAGACAGGCTGAGAGACACCTTTGCTATGGAGGATTCGTCTAAACTTATATTCTGGCATGGATACTCGAACACAGTGAGCATGTATCAAGTTTCGTGGGATGGTAGTAGATATAATACAACTAATTTAGTTTCATTTAATGTGGCGATTGATTCATATGATTATGAGTTTAATGCTTCCATTTACAATAATGAGATTATTTTTGCTCAGGCAGATATAAATAAGTTATCTATTTACAGATATAACAAATCTGGCGTTTTGCTTGGGAGTAAAAATATTGTTCTGGTTAGTACCAATTATGCACCAGCGGTAAGATCTCTTCCAGATGGCAAGATTCTCATTATGCATACTTATCCACTTACTTATAAAGGCAACTATGATATTTACGATAGATTAGGAAATTTGATCGAGCGATATTCCCCCAATAGTATCAATTATTCTACTATTGAAGGGGCAGATCAAGTTTTACGTATCAACTATTTGAAAGCAGAAGATGGTTCAGCCCGATATGCACATTCCAATTACCCCGAAGGATTATATAATCAATCTATATTTTAATTAAATTCCGGGAGGTTAAATGATATGCTTTTTATTAAACTTATTTCAAATTTTAAAGAGCAATTTGGAACATCAACAATATTTACTTATGGTGGATTAGATTTAGAACGAATACGTGGTTCTTTTATTACACATGAAGATGGAAACGAAGTTGCTTATGTTGTATTTGATGGGAATATTTTAGAGCTTCCAGCTGATTCCTTAGAAGTTACTGAAAATGACTATCATACGGCGTTTGCATCAGTGGAAGAAGAACTTAATCAGAGTATAGTTAATATGGAGTTATTGAAAACGCAATTGCAAGCCACACAAGAAGCCTTAGATTTTATCTTAATGGGAGGGTGGAAATAATATGGCCACATATTTGGCAATACGTATTGGAATGGGTAAGTTGGATTATTCCGCAGTAATAGACAAATTCCCTCAATTCAAATCGGGAATTGATGAAAATCTTGTCATTAACGGCTTTAAGGAACTGATCGTTGTGTAATTTTGTAATGAATAGTTATAGTTCAAACGCCGCAAGGCGTATTTTTTATGCCCCCGAACCCCGGGGGCATTTCTATTACCAACCATCAAGGAGGCAACCAACATGAATGACCAAATTGACCACATCAT